>DASPMH010000302.1:0-2580 GCA_035627175.1 Terriglobales bacterium
AGGCGCTGCCCGGAACGCCGCACTCGGCCGATTCGTAGATGATGGGTGTTGGCCCGTAGGGAGGAGGCGCCAGACCAGCTTTGGTCGACGTCGCCAAAGGCTGCGGCAAGGAAGTTCTGACCGCGCACATGGCCTTCCAACGAGGCGTAGCTGATCTGTCCCGGCTGGCAGACGCCGCCAATTATCCCCGGCTGAGTCGGATACTGATCGGCTCCCCCATTCGGATCGGGCACGAAGATCCAGTCCGAGCCGCACAAACCGGCGACGGGGAAACTGTTCACGTTGCCGACGACGCGATTGAGAATCAGACCGGCGTCGAGACCGCTGACCGTGCCGTTGCCGCTGACGTCTGCGATCAATGCCTCGATCTCCGTGGGCTCGAACGATCCCGCGGCGAGATCCAACACCGTCGAGGCATCTTGGGCGGAGACGCCGGCGGGTCCGCCGTGGCGCACCGGTCGCACGGTCCAAGCGCCCTCAGGCAAGGCGAAGGCAAAGCCGCCGTCGCCGCCGGTTTGCGCGTGCAGCGTCATCTCGCCGTGTACCAATACGTCGGTGTCGGCGACGGGCTGCTTGTTGCCGGCGTGGATGATCATGCCGGCGATGGCTGCGGGCGGCGTCGCCGAAGGTGTCGGTGACCAGGTCGCGGTGGCTGTAGCGAGGGGAGTGTTGGTGCGGGTGAAGC
Organism: Terriglobales bacterium; assembly: GCA_035627175.1. Classification (GTDB taxonomy): domain Bacteria; phylum Desulfobacterota; class Binatia; order HRBIN30; family HRBIN30; genus DASPMH01. Next base: position 686 of record DASPMH010000302.1, read on the forward strand.
TCGGCGTCGAGGTTGCGGTATTGGGCGGAGTGTTGGTCGGTGTGCGCGTCGCCGTGTGCGTCGAGGTCCACGCCGACGTTGGGGTGCTGGTGAAGGTTGGGCTGATCGTTGGGGTGTGGGTGCGCGTCGCCGTCTGAGTGATGCTGCTGGTTCGAGTCGCAGTCTGGCTGGGCGTGAAGGTCGCGGTGCGAGTCGGTGTGCTCGAGCGGGTGAAGGTGCGGGTGGCAGTCGGCAGGAAGGTCTTGGTCGGCGTCCAGGTGCGGGTGGAGGTTCGCGTTGCGCTCGGCACCGGTGAGTTGGTGCGTGTCGGAGTACGGGTGAAGGTGCGGGTGTTGCTCGGGGTACGCGTCGGCGTGTGACTGAAGGTGCGAGTGAGCGTCGGCGTGTGCGTGCGAGTGTTGGTGGGAGCGAGTGTCGCCGTCGACGTCGGCGGTACGGTCGGAGTCCGTGTCGGCGTGTGGGTGAAGGTGTGGGTCGCCGTCGAGGAGGGCGCCGCCGTCGCGGTTCGGGTGGGAGTGTAGGTGCGAGTGAAGGTAGAAGTCGCCACGGCCTCGGTATGCGTCGCGGTAGCCGTCGGGGTGTTGGTGCGCGTGCGGGTAGCGGTCGAAGTCGCGGCTGCGCCGGAGGTCGAGGTGGGCAGGGGAGGGACCGCCGCGGTATCGAGGGCGATGATGTCGATGTTGCTGGCGGTGTCGCCGGCGATGGCGATGTTGTCGCGCAGCACCACGGCGTGGGTCGTGCCCGGCAAGATGACATGATCGACGATGCGCAGCTGTGCAGGATTGGATGGATCGACGACGTGGATGCCGCCGGTCGCGTCGCTGTGATCGACACCAGGCTTCGCCATCAGCACGACACTGCCGTTGGTAGCAAGGTCCTGCGCTCCGAAAGAAGCCATCTGACCGAGGAACTGTGGCGCGTCGCGCTTGCTGATGTCGTGCGCCTCGAGCAGCGTGCCCTCGAGCAGATAGAGGCGGTTGCCGGATACTGCGATCGCGGTTGCCAGCGCCGCGATCTGTCCGACCTTGCGCGGCGAGCTCGGTGAGCTGATGTCGACGATCTCGACGTTGCTCGCTCCGACAAAGGCATGATTGCCCTCGACTGCGAGGCTGGCGGCGGAGCCGGTCATGGCGACGGCCGCGGTGACCAAAGGGGCGGCGGGATTGGTGACGTTGATCACCTTCAAACCGCCGATGCCGGCAGCGGCGTAGAGATAATTGCCGGAAATCACCAGCTCGCCGACGGCGAGATTGCCGAGGTTGATGCGGCCGACGGCCAATGGTGCGAAACGGTTGCGAATGTCGACAGCGACAATGTCGGTCGTGCCCGGATTGCCTGGGATGATCTGCGAAACGAAGGCGTGGGTGGTGTTCATCGCGCTGGCGCGGAAGGTTCCCGACATCGCCGATGCGACGCGCGGGTGCGCCAGGTCCTGCATGTCGATCAAGCGCAGGCCGGATGCGTTGGCCGTTACCAGCGCGACCTGATCGTTGGCGGCGACGGTCCAGTTGTCGAAACCCTGAAAGACGTTGGCGAGCGTCAGCGGAATCGGCAGTAGGGTATCGAGAACGTACAGGCCGCCTCGGTTCGGAGAAATGCCGGTGTCCGGCGTTGCCAGCAGCAGCGTGGTGCCGTCGGCGTCGAGTCCTTGCGCGCTGTAGTTGCCGGTGGTGCTCAACGGAATGGCGGCCAGCGGCAGTGTCGTGTCGTACATTTTGAGCTGGATGCCCTTGAGCGCGTAGAGCTTGCGATCGGCAGCCTTGATACGAGTAGCGCCGGTCGCAATCGAGGTGGCGACGCGCGGGCTACCCGGTGAGAGCAGATCGATGACGGCGATGGTGTTGTTGGTGCCGGCGTAGCCGTAGCGACCGTCGACCGAGAAACAAAAGGCCGCC
>DASPMH010000303.1:0-2451 GCA_035627175.1 Terriglobales bacterium
GAGCTCTTCCTGCCCGGCGAAGATCCCGGGAGGATAGCCAAGCCCCGTGCTGACGCCGACACAGCCGGCGTCGAGCGCGGCGCGGGTCAGTTGCTCCATCTGGCGCAGCTCGTCGGGCGCCGGCGCCGCTTGCGTCAGCGGACCGGTGACGGCAGCGCGAATACTGCCATGACCGGCGAGCTCCGCTACGTTCAGCGCCAGCGGAGTCTGCTCGAGCGCGCTGAGGAACTCGGCCATGGTCTCCCAGCGCAAATCGATCTCGCCATCGATGATCAGCTTGCTCGCCGTCTGCGCCGCATCGTGGTTGTGCGCGGTGATCGGCGCCGGGCTGAAGCCGCAGTTGCCGCCGACGATGGTAGTGATCCCTTGGCGAAGAAAGGGCTCGACCAGCGCGCCGGCGTCCTGGCCAGGCACCAGCCAGTCGGAGTGCGAGTGGATGTCGATGAACCCGGGGGTAACGATGCGGCCGCGGCAGTCGATGGTGCGGCCCGCCTCGACGTCAGCGAGAGCGCCGATCGCTTCTATCCGGCCGTTGCGCACGGCCACGTCGGCCGCAATGGCGACACTGCCGGTGCCATCGAGTACCTGCCCGCCCTGAAGCTTGAGATCGCATTGCATGCGCGGGTCATCGCGCAGCGATCGCGATGCGTCAATGGAGTGTGCGCCCCCTTTTTCAAAGGCGGCAGCGCCGCAGGCGCGGAGATTGGATCTGCCTCAGTTGCCGAAGTCCCAGCTCTCGCCTTCGTGGTAGCGCTTGAGGACGTTCTTGGCGATCAGGATGCGATGCACTTCGTCGGGTCCGTCGGCGAGGCGCAGGGTGCGGGCACCCTGGTACATCGCGGCGAGCGGCAGATCGCCGGAGACACCGGCGGCGCCCCAAACTTGAATCGCGCGATCGACGACTCGCTCATAGGCTGCCGGCACGAATACCTTGATCGCCGAGATGTCGGTGCGGGCGTCCGCGCCGCTGTCCATGCGCTCGGCGCAGTGAATGGTCATCAAGCGTGCCGCTTGGATGTCGATGTAGGAGTCGGCGATGAAACCTTGGATGAACTGCTTGGTCTCGAGCTTGCCGCCGTGGACTTCCCGCATCGTCGCCCGCTCGATCATCAGATCGAAGGCTCGCCACATCTGTCCGATCGAATTCATGCAGTGGTAGACGCGCCCGGCGCCGAGCCGGTCCTGCGCCGCCTGATGACCGGAGCCAGCCGCGCCGAGCTGATTCTCGAGGGGTACGCGCACGTCGTCGTAAACGATTTCGCAGTGGTCGCTTTCGCGCCCCCAGATTTCGACACCGCGGACGATCTTCACCCCGGGCGTATCGCGCGGCACGATGATCTGGGTCATCCGTCCGGTATCGCTGCCACCCCCTTCGGTGCGGCACATGACGATGAAGAAATCGGCGCGGAATCCGTTCGAGGTAAACCACTTGTGGCCGTTGACCACCCACTGGTCGCCGTCGCGCCGGGCTGTCGTCTTGATGGCGCGCGGATCGGAGCCAGGCGAGTCCGGCTCGGTCATCGAGAAGCCCGACTCCATCTTCCCTTCGGTCAGCGGCACCAGCCACTTCCTCTTCTGCTCTTCGGTGCCGTACTTGAGCAGGATCTTCTGATTGCCGGAATTGGGCGCGACCACACCGAAGAGCGCGGCGGCGCCGATGGTGTAGGCGAGCACTTCGTTCATGTAGGCATGCTGGAGGAAGCTCAGACCGGCACCGCCGTACTCCGGAGGCAGATGGGGCGCCCACAGTCCCGCCTGCTTGACCTTGGCTTTGATCGAGGCGCGCAGCTCGCGGGCCTCGGCGCGCTCGAGATCGCTCGCGCCGCTGCGGTAACTCGCCCACAGCTTGCGCTCGTTGGGCAGGATCTCGCGATTGACAATGCTCGCGGTCAGCTCGCGGATCTCGTTGATGCGCGCATCGAGAGTTGGAATCGGCTTGACGTTCATCGGCATGGGCATCTCTCCTGGCCGCGAACCCTACTCTTCGCCGCGCGCCGTTCGCAAGGTGAGCGTGGTGCTTGCCGCAGTTCGCGCCGCGAGGCATTGCGCAGCGAGGATGAAGATTTTGATTGCGGGCGGAGGGATCGGCGGATTGTCGGCGGCGTTGGCTCTGGCGCGCGACGGTCACGACATCAGCGTCGCCGAGAGGGCCGAGATTTTTGCGCCGATAGGCGCAGGCATCGTGCTCGCACCCAACGCCACCCATGTGCTGTCGGCTCTTGCGGTCGATGTCAGCAAACACGGCCGTGCCTTGCCGCACATGGCGGTCGTCGATCGCGACGGCGCACCGCTGCTTCAGGTCGAGCCCGAACGTGTCGCCGCCGAATACGGGCCGATCTATGCCCTGGATCGACCGGCCCTGCACGATGCGCTGCTCGCTGCCGTCGCCCAAAAGTCCGACCGCATCACCGTACGCACCAACACCGCGCTCGAATCGCTGGTGATTGCCGA
>DASPMH010000304.1:0-6156 GCA_035627175.1 Terriglobales bacterium
CGGAGCTCGCCACCGTCGCACACCTTTACCGAGCATACTCGTTGGAGAACCGCGGCCGTTTCGCGGAATCCGCCCGCCACATCGCAATCGCCGAACGGATGTTGCCGCACGCGGCACCCGACCTGCCGCAAGGGTCGGTCATTGAGGCGAGTGTCGGTACGGTGTCCGCTACCGTGCGAACGGTCGGTGGCAGGCTCCGGACCGGTGAACAGCCGTGGCTCGCGATCGCAGCGCTGCTGCGCGAGCGCGCCTTGCCGTGGTCGCGGGTTTACGGGCTGATTTTGATGGCGCGTGTGACGGTGGTCGCTCGCGACGTCGAAGCGGCGCTCGCTCTCACGGACGAAGCGACCAGCGTCTCCGAAGAATTCGGCTTGGACGGCATGACCTTCGCGGACCTGTTGGTGGCGTGCCGGGCTTGGGCGCGAGCGGAGCTCGGCCACACTTCGCTGGGCGAATTTGCTGCCGTGCTGGAGCAGCGCCGGCGCGACGGCCATCACTTCTTCCAGTCGTATCTCGAGTTGAGCCTCGCCGAGATGCAGATCCGCAATGGTCAGTGGGCGCAAGCAGAAGCCGCCCTCGAGCGTGCGTCGCAGGTCACGGTGGAGCTAGCCTGGAGCGCCGAAGTCGAGCGCGTCAAAGGCGAGCTCGCCACGGCGCAAGCGAGGAATGCGTCGACCGGCTCGCGCCGCCGGCAGGTCGATCCCTTCGGCAAAGCGACCAAGCATTTTCAAAACGCCATCCGCATCGCCCGCGACCAAGGCGCGGCACTGTTCGAAGCCCGCGCCACCAAGGGCCTCGTCCGCATCGAGCGCTTGAATCGAACGACGCGCTGAGCGCCCTGCCGAGCCGGTCGGCTGCGGCGCAACGCATCGACGAGAATATCGAACGAGCCTCGCTTTAGGCGCTCACGAATAGCCCTGGCGGAGGTAGGCGTAGAACTGTACCGGCCCAAGCCAGTACTATCTACCGTCTGCCTCTGGCTGCGCCGCGTAGTTGCGCCGAGCCAAGCTCAAGCGGATCTCACTGAACAGCGCCATCACCCAATTGGTGTAGTTCGACTGGATGCAATCGGAGCTGTCGGGACGGCGCTGATGGCGGAGGTTTCTGCTGTCGACGTACTCAATCGCGATCGATGTCGGATCGCATGGCGCGATGCGCGGTCTCTCGGCCTGGTGGTGACAGCGATTGACGATGCATTCCCATGTGTATCGGATGCATCTTGATCGTGACGTCCGGTCTGAGGTAGTCGAGCCACTTGCGATAATGGGGTACACCGATGGGGTACTGCTCATGGGGGAGCACGATGAGTGTCAAAAGGCGACGATTTCACAAGCCCGAAACAGATTGGCGGCTGAGCCGACGGGGGCGGAGTTCAAGCGAATGTCGTGACGAGCTGGCCATAGCCGGTGCGTCGTGACATTGGCGTCGCCGACGCCGCGGGTGCGGTCTGCGCCGAAGCGTTACTCTCTCGATGAATTAGAGTTTCTGCTGCGCAAGAACGTAGCGGGGAAGACACTTCTCGGTGAAATCGTTTTCTCCGAGGCGCAATGTGCGACTCTAACCGAACGCTTCCGTCAGGCGTGCGCATCGAGCGCCTCTGCGGGGTTTGCCCGGATCATGCGCGAATGGCCGATGACGCTGGCGGTCTGGCTCGTTAACGAGGCGTTCTTCAGCTTCCAGTCTGGTGCCTATTGGCCGGTCGTTCTTGGCAAGGTCGGAGTCTCCGAGCCCGGCCCACTTTCTCAGAAGATCGGGCAATCATTTCTGGGGACATTGCAGCGCTTTCATCTGCCTGAATTCCGAAAGCTGAATACGGGCTGGTCTTACCTGGGCCCGATCCTGGCGCACGCCGGCATTCCCCGCTCCTGTCTGCCGGAGTTTTTTAAGAAAGTAGTGCCGCTCGCCACCGAGATTGGCGTCGGCGACGAAGGTGCCTTCGCGGAGTTCCAGGCGGAATTACCACACTGCTACATCACCAAGACGACGGAACGCTTCCTTCTGTTCGGCGACCGCATCGCCGAAGATTTCGTCCGTCGCGCCATCGACCTGCGAAGGGCATGGATCGCTGACGGCATTGTTCCCGAAGCACGATCGGTCGGCTTGCCGCAGCGCGTAGTCGAGGCATTCCTCGATTGGAGCCGCGAGAGCCGAGTTTCCGATGGGTCTGTGACTCGTCGATGTCGGCGACCTCAGCTGTGCATCGACCCGATCAATGGCGTCGAACTGATCCTCCCGCCGCAAGACATTGAGCTTGGAGATCGTGAGCTCAAATGGCTCATTGAGCCAGACCGCAGTGAGCCTGAGGCAATCGCCGGTATCCGTCCCCCGGGAGAAAGAGTAACGGCAGCGGAGCGGCACACCCTCTCCCAGCCATTCGCATCCTTGAAAGTTCGATTCATGGCGGACGGCATATCACTCGGCACATGGCTGTTCGCTGGCGTGACCGCAACCGAACCGGTGCTGTTCTTCAACGCGGATACTCTCTCCGTAGTCTCGGCTCGTGGCATCGGTGCTGGTCCTGTCGGGGTGGTCCATCCGCCAACTTGGAACGTCGAGGTATTGAAGGAAGGTCGAGGCATTCCGCCAGGCGTTCTCGACGAGCTCGGGCCGATGCCGCTTGGATGGGGCGCTCTGGTGGCACGCGTCTACGATCTTACTGGCGGCGAGTCCCTCGTCCTTCGCAATGAGTCAGCAGGACGCATCGCAGCGCACCTGCGGTTCGATCTCGCTGATGCAACTGGCACTCAGCCACGACTGACGGGCAATCAGTTGTCTGAGTGGCGCTGCTCGACGCAGGAGCTGTTCGTCGGCTCTGCACCGTCAATCGAGCTCGTCAAACCCGGTCATCAGAGCGAGGAGGAGTTTCTACGTTCATGGTCGATTGAAATCCGAACCTCTGACCGGGGTGCGGGTGGTATCAAGCTCGATTCGCTGCTCGGCGACACCTTGGAGATTCATCACGACGGTTCCGGTCGATATACGCTGCCACTTGCTCAGCCGCGCCTGCTGGGACCGTCCGCGTGGGGAATGTTCCATCTCCAGCTGAAGGGGCCCCTCGGCAGCAATGCAAAATTCCATTTCTCCGTGATTCCGCAGCTTCGTCTCGAACACGATTGGAGCGAATGGACCGACCATCCGGAATACGCGACATGCCGCCTACATGTTCCCTCCGGGACCCAGTTGAATGGTGAGGAGCTGCGCGTTGTGGGCGATGCATATGGGGTCCAGGCCACCGGTCAGCCGATAAACCTTACGCTCGAAGTCCGCGGCTACGCCGGGCAGCATTGGAAAATTCCCCTCCAGCTTGATGTGCCCCTTCCCAGCTGGGCGGTTTACGAGCCTAACTCTGCCCGACACTTACTTGCCTGGTCGCATGGCCCTCTGCGCCTGTCGCAGCCGGAGGGGGCGCACCCGGATACGACTCTGCTTCTACGCTTAGCGACTCCGTTCGGTAGCCCTGACTCTGCTGCCCTGTGCCTGGAGCAGTCCGGCAAGGTAATCCATCGAGAGCCGGCGAGGGTCGATAAGCGCGGCAGGAGTCGCGTGAACCTCGCCCCCCTGCTGGAGAAGGCGCGTGAATGTCGTGCTGCGAGGCTGGATCTCTATGTCGAGCTCCGACTGCAACGGACAATCCGGCTGAGGTGTGGAGCCCTGCTGCGGGACTGGACCCCTGCTGCATTCGCGTGCCGTCTGGCGGACGACAAAGCAATCTTCTCGTGGTCGGAATCTGCTCCCGTCACTCAGCGCGCCATAGAGATCCAGCCGCTGCTGACGCCGTGGGACGCGGCGCGAATCGTGCCAATTCCCGATGAGGCCACCTCTCCGTGGGTCGTCAGCTGCACAGATGTGTTACCGGCGATGGGCTCCTATCGACTCAGGCTGGGGCTATACGATGAGTGGACCGCCCGCTTTCAGCCCGCCCCCGATGCCGCCTTCACCATCGACCTCGGCGGACCACGCCAATGGATGAGCCTCCCCTTCTATGAGGAGGAGGGTGCGGCCGGCTTTCTGTATCGGGAGATTCTCCATCATATGTCACCGGAAACGGTACCACCCACCGTGCCTCCGGACGGCGCTGCCGCGGATGACCTCGTAACTAACCTCATTCAGGCGCGGCACACGTATGCATCTACGCCGGACCTTCAGAAGCTGCAGAGGCTGGTCGACAATCTGCTCCATCGACAGCCGGTGCAGGCACTTTTACATGCGCTGGCTAACACCCCCCTCGCGTTCGATCGCCGTGCAATAATTGAAGCGGAGGTTCTGTCGCGGCGATGGCGCTGTGGTGATGCGCCGCCCCCCGACCAGGAGATTGAATCCCTCTGGCGCGTTTGGACGCCCCTTGGTGCATGGGCGGATCTCCAACTCCTCGCAAAGGATCGCAGAGGCGCGGAGCAGCGCATCACCCGATTCCTTGGTGGGCATGTGTTGCGCCGCCTCAGCCCGGTTGCTCCTGACGGTGGCATTTCATTTCTTTGGTCGAGCGACGGAGAGTCCTTTCGTGGGCGTATCGAAGCCGTTGAGGCGGATGCCGATGTCGATCCATTCTCCCTGATGCGGCTATCGGGCGTTAGAAGGCTTAAGCTTCTTGGAACGTCGCCGCGGGAGATCCAGGGGTTTCGATTCTCCGCCCAGCCAACCCTCAGCACGAGTGACAGTGACAGCTCTGAGTGTGGTCTGCAGGTGTTGCCGGAGGCGATGCCGGCGCGCCGCCCGGAGAACCTGGATTGGCACTTCGAATGCGAGGACGTCGCGCTACCAGCAATCGTGACAGCTATCCGGGAAGGAGGCCCACCCTCGGTACGGCTCTACCAGCCCCGTAATCCGGAGCTTCTCGGCTGCCCTCCCGACACACAGTTTATCCCCATGCTGAAGGCCGGCGATCGGCAGAGGCTGGAAATGATGGCTCATGTCTGCAGTCCACTCCCTTCGAGCCCCATCGGCGAAGATGCGTTCCAACAGGCATGTCTGGCCTGGACCCTTCGCGCCGCCGCCGACGTGTCGCTCTGTGCTCAGCTCGAAGAAGTCTGTCGCGAATTCGCGCTGCCGTGCGAAAGCGCGGCGCGGGCGATCGAAGACGCAAAGCCGCATGAGCTAGCCCGCTGGCGTTGTCTCCGTGAGCTTCAGGCTCGATGGATAGGCAATGCCGTGGAGGAGCCGCTTTTCGCCGTGAATTATCTGGTTTGGCTCGTGGCGATGGGTAACGTCTGGACCTCCGTCAAACGGTGGCTTCCATTCAATATGCGGCGGGCTGACATACAGACTCTCACTCTAAAGCTTCTCGATCTCACGCCCGAGCTTCTGGAGCACGATCTCGTCAAAGTATGCGCCATCGAGGCGCTCGACCGCGCCGTGTGGGAGCATCATGAGCCTTGACCCAAGTCGTCTAATCGATGATCTCAGCAGCGATTACAGCAGCTATCTGCGCAGTCGCTTCTTCTTCAAGGAATCGAGCCTGCGCACCCAGTTCTCCGACCTGCTCGGTCGCGACAGCCGGCTCAATGCCGGCCCCTTCCTCGAGCTCGCACCTCCGTTCCGGGCGGGTGCGACTCCCCGAGAGCTTGTAAAATCGCGAATCCTTGATCCGGCCTTGCTGCATATCCCTGCGGGCGCCCTCCACCCGGATCGGCCTCTATACCTGCACCAGCAGGAGGCAATCACTGCAATTCAGTCGGGTCGAAATGTCATCGTCGCTACCGGCACCGGCAGCGGCAAGACCGAGACGTACATCCTCCCGATTCTCAACGCGATCCTCGCCGAGGCCGACAATGGGCCGCTCAGCCCCGGTATCCGAGCTCTTCTGATCTATCCGATGAATGCTCTTGCCAACGACCAGCTCAAGCGTATTCGCGAGCTCCTGGCGGACACGCCATCGATCACATTTGGTCGTTATATCGGCGAGACGCCGATCGGCCGGCAGGATGGATTCGAACGATTCCGTCAGACATGGCCGAAAGAACCGCTCGTCGCTAATGAAATGAAGAGTCGCGAAGAGATGTGGGATTCTCCTCCCCATATCCTCGTAACCAACTTCGCGATGCTCGAGTATCTGCTGGTTCGGCCGCAGGATAGCGTCTTCTTCGCGCCTGGTGCGGGCGATCTGCTGCGATTCCTGGTGCTCGACGAGGTGCATACCTACGATGGCGCCAAAGGTAC
>DASPMH010000305.1:0-3523 GCA_035627175.1 Terriglobales bacterium
GGCCTTCTCCTGGATCAATTTCTCGATGTCGGCTCGCGCCTCGATGCCGACGTTCTGAGCCGCCGGTGCAGCCCGGACCTCGCCCGCCAGACCGATCAGGACGCCCGCAACAACGGCGAAGTACAGGCGAGCCATCGCCCCGCTTCTACCTCTGTTCCGCAGCGCATTCCCACCGAAAGTTAGCCGCCAACGGCACGAAGAACCGTGTCACCCAACGAGGGCCGTCACCGAGAGCGCGGCGATCTCTACCACATGAAGCCCGGCGACCACCGTCGGCCAGGTGATGCCGCCCTGCCAGCGGTGAAAGGCGAGGCGCAACAACAGCGTTGCCGCGGCGCAGACGACGATCAGCAGCAGGCCGAGCAGTTCCGCCAACGTAAAGACGAGACCGAGCGCGAGCAGGCTGGCGATGCCGAACTCGCGAAAGGTCACCGCCGGTGAAAACTTCTGGCCGCTTCGGGTGGCGCTGCGCGCGCCGACGGCGAGCACCACCAGGCTCCAGCGCCCGAGCACTGGCGCAAAGAGTAATGCCATGCCGGTCAACGCTCCGCTGGCCGACAACAGATAAGCCTTGGCCAGCAGCGCGGTGACGAGCAGTGCGACGTTGAACGCAGCCCGGCCGCGACCTGTAGGCACGCCGATCCCCTCCCACAGCAGCGTCAAAGCGAGCGCCGTTGTCCAGGGCGGGGGACCGACCGCCAAGCTGCGCCAGGTCCACGCCAGCAAAGCGCCGGCAGCGAGTCCGATCAACGGAAAGAACAGCGCGGCTTTGGCGAACTGGCGATCGGCGATCGGCGGCCGGGGCAGCGGCAGGCGGGTGATCAGCGCGAGCGCATTGAGAAGGTCACGCGGGTGCGGCAAGGCCAGCCCAGGCGCGCGCCGGCGCTCATCCACCGCACTGGGCGCGCTGGCGGAGCAGATGATCGGCGAGCACCAGACAAGCCATCGCTTCGACCATCGGCACCGCCCGCGGCAAAACGCAGGGATCGTGACGACCACGCGCGGCGAGCGTAACCGCCTGGCCGCTGCGATCGACCGTTTGCTGCTCGCTGGTGATCGTCGCCGTCGGCTTGAAGGCGATGCGAAAGACAATGTCTTCGCCGTTGCTGATGCCGCCTTGCACGCCACCGGAGCGGTTGCTGGTGGTACGCACTCGCCCGGCGGCGTCGGTGGTGAATGGATCGTTGTGCTCGAGTCCGGTCATGCGAGTGCCGGCAAAGCCGCTGCCGATCTCGAAGCCTTTCGACGCCGGCAAGGACATCATCGCCCGCGCCAAATCCGCTTCGAGGCGGTCGAATACCGGCTCACCGAGTCCGACAGGCACATTGCGGCAGACGCATTCGACCACGCCTCCGAGGGAGTCGCCGGCGCGCCGAGCGGCATCGATCCGCTCGATCATCCGTTGCGCCGCCTCAGCGTCCGGACAGCGGACGATGTTCGACTCGATCGCCTCGAGCGTCAGCGTTGCCGCGTCGAGCGTCGCTTCGATCTCGTGCACGCTGCGCACGTAGGCCAAGACCTCGACCTGAGACTGAGCCAAGAGCTTGCGGGCTACCGCTCCCGCTGCGACCCGACCGATGGTTTCGCGTGCCGAAGCGCGGCCACCACCCTGCCAATTGCGAATGCCGTATTTGGCGTCGTAGGTGTAGTCGGCGTGCGACGGCCGGTACTTGTCCTTGAAATCTTCGTACGCGGATGGCCGTGCATCGGTATTGCGTACCAGGATTGCGATCGGCGTGCCGAGGGTCTGGCCGTCGAACAAACCCGAGAGAATTTCCGCCAGATCGGCCTCAGCCCGCGGCGTAGTGATCTTGCTCTGTCCCGGTCGCCGCCGGTCGAGATCGCGCTGGATCTCGGCGACGTCGAGCGACAAGCGCGGCGGGCAGCCGTCGATGACCACGCCGACGCCGCCGCCATGCGATTCCCCAAAGGTAGAGATGCGAAAAAGATGTCCGAAGGTCGAGCCCACGCTGCGGACAATACGCAACGGGGGTCAGATCGACAAGGGAACCGTGGAGGCTGGAGAGCTTCAGGGACATCGGGGTGGCGCGCGCGCTCGGAGAGCGCGCGCTACAGCCGGATGGAACGCCGCTCAGAACTCGACCTTCGGCACTTGCTGCGCCTGCGTCGGAGCCTCGAAGTACTTCTCTTCGCCGAAGCCGAACAATTTCGCCGTGAGCGCGGTCGGCATCTGCCGCCGGGTGGTGTTGTAGGTCCGCACCGCTTCGTTGTAGCGGCGCCGCTCGGTGGCGATGCGATTCTCGGTGCCGGCAAGCTCGTCGGAAAGCCGCGCAAATTGTTGGTTCGCTTTGAGATCGGGATAGCGCTCCGACAACACCAACAAGCGCGACAACGCGCCACTGAGCTCGTTGGCGGCATCGATCTTCTGCTCGCGATTGCCGGCGCCGATCAACTTCGAGCGGGCCTCGGCCACCGCGGTGAAGATGTCGCGCTCGTGCGCGGCGTAGCCCTTGGTGACCTCGACCAGGTTCGGCACCAGATCGTTGCGCCGCTGCAACTGGTTTTCGACCTGAGCCCAGGCCGCATCGACGCGCTCCTGGAGATCGACGAGGTTGTTGTACCCACAGCCGGAAACCAACAGCGCCAGCGCCATCGCGCCGGCGAGCTTGATCGTCTGCATCGCTGCCCTCCTGGTTGAAGCTACCATTTGCCGCCGGCTCCGCCGCCGCCGAAGCCACCGCCACCGAAGCCGCCGAAACCGCCACCACCGCCGCCACCGAAACCGCCGAAGCCGCCACCACCAAAGCCGCCCCAGCCACCGCCGATGAACGGCCCGCCGTAGCGCCGCCGTCGCCGGCCGCCGAGATGATTGCCGCGCCCACCGATGAAGAACAGGATCAGCAACAACAGCAACAGGCCGCCGAGGCCGGGGCGCCCGCCTTGTGGCCGCCGCATGGGTCGTTGCGGGCGATCTCGTCCGGTCAATTGCACGCCACGGTCGGCGGCGATCCGCTCTGCCATGCGATAGGTCGCGGCGCGGATGCCGCCGTCGTAATCGCCGCGGCGAAAGGCAGGCAGAATCAGGGTGTCGCGAATCTCACCGACCAAACCGTCGGGTAACGCTCCTTCGACGCCGTATCCGGTCAGGATGTACATGTCCCGATCTTGCACCGCGACCAAGAACACCAAACCGTTGTCGTGTTCCTTCGATCCCACCTGCCAACTTTCGGCAAGCTTCATGGCGAAGTCGAAGGTGGTGAGTGGCTGCACCGTTTTGACCACCGCGATGGCGATCTCGGCACCGGTCTTCTGCCGCAGCTCGGTGATCAAGCCGGTGAGCTCCTGGACCGTGTCCGGGCGGACGACGCCGGCGTAATCGGAGACGAAACCTCGCGGTTTCGGCACCGCCGGTTCTTCCTGCGCCGCGACCGGCGCCAGCAGCAGTGCCGCCGCCAGCACGGCGCCGGCGAGCCTTGCCGCGCCGGTCATGCGCCGAGGTGGAGCCTGTCGATCAGGTGCGCCAGCTGCTCTACCTCGCCGAGGTAGTCGGAGAAGATGCGCT
>DASPMH010000306.1:0-4953 GCA_035627175.1 Terriglobales bacterium
GGACCGACATTGCCGGCGACGTCGCGCAGGCGCACGGTCACCAGCGTATTGCCGGTGGGGAAGGCCAAGGCGACATTGATGAAGCCGCAGAATTGCACCTCGGTCTCCGGTGAGACGAAGGAGAAGTCGCCGGTCGGAAAGGCAACACACGAATCGGAGGAGCTACTGCGCCCGCTCGGACTACCGGCGCCATCGAGGAAGCGGCAGGAGAGATCGTTGACTGCGGCGATCGCCTCGGTGCTGTCGTCGAACTCTGCGCTGGCAGGGACGCCACCGGACATCACCTCGGGATCGTCGCAGATCGCTTCGCTGCCGTTGCCGAGTGGCTGCGACACGCGGATCTGCAGATCCGGAAAGCTGCCGCCGTCGAAATCGTAGGCCGATAAGCCGATCGCCTCACCACTGGCGCCGCGCTTCCCCTCGACCACCAGCGAGAAGCCGGAATGGGTGGCGCGCGTGTACATCGGAATGCCCTGCGAGCTGACGCTGTCGGGCTCGATCAAGGCATCGTCGGCGCGGATCAGACCTAAGAAAGTGATCACCGGTCCCGACGGCGCTTGGGTCGGGGTCGGCGGCGGCTGCACCTGGACGATGATGCGGCGTTCCGGCCCGACATGGCCTTCGATATCGCGTACTCGCACGGTGATTGTCGTATCGCCGGTCGGGAACGCCAGCGGTGCGCTGATGAAGCCGCAGAACTGCGCTTGCGACTCGGGATCGACGAAAGCGTAATCGCCGGTCGCAAAGGCGACGCACGAGTCGGAAGAGGCGGTGCGCGCCAGGGGATTGCCGGCGCCATCGACGAAGCGGCAGGAAAAGTCGTTGACCGCGGCGATATCGCCGTCGTCGAAACCGGCAGCGGCGGGAACACCGCCCGGTATCGTCTGGGGATCGTCGCAAACGGCGGCGCTGCCGTTGCCGAGATCGCGCGAGGAAGCGATCTGCAGATCGGGCAAGCTGTCGAGATCGGCATCGTAGGAAGAGTCACCCACTTCGATATCGTTGGTGCCGGGCTTCGCTTCGATCACCAGCGAGAAGCCCGAGCCGAAGGGGCGAGAGTATACCGGCGTGCCGTCGTTGGTGACGCTGGTCGGAGCGATCAGCGAATCGTCCGCCGCAGTCAACCCGGCGAAGGTGATCACCGGACCGTCGGCGGCTGGTGTCGGCGTGGCATTCGAATCGGAGTCATCATCGCCGCACCCGGAGGAGCAAAGCGTTAGCGCCGCGAGCAAAGAGAAAGTTACCCCCCGCAAAAACCGCATTCTGCCACCTCCACGCGAGCCGAGATTCGAGGGACGGGACGACTCCGCCGCACGCGGCCGTAGTAGCCAAGGGTATGGAAAATGGCAACTCAGCCGAGTCATTGCGGGCAGGCGATCGCCGTCTGGAGGTTGCGGATGATGATCTGTGCCGGCGGGCCGGTGACCAAAGACTGGTCGCGCACTCGGGCCGTCAGCGTGGTGTCTCCGGAAGGGAAGCAAAAAAAGCGGTCGACAAGGGAACAAAACTGGATGGTGCTGCTCATGTGGACGAAGCGAAAGATGCCACCGACTGTAGCGACGCATGAATCGTCGGCGCTGAAGCGGCCAAGCTGAGCCCCGCTGCCGTCGACGAAGCGACAAGATAAATCACTGATCGCGGCAAGCGTCGCTTCGTCCTCGGAGAATATCGGCGGATCGACTGCCGGTACTCCCCCCGGGAACCCTTTAGGATCCTTGTCGCAGACTTCGCTACTGCCATTGCCGAGCGGCTGCGACGACAATAATTGCAGGTCCGGCGGAAATAGCGGATCACCGCTAAACGTCACCGCGCCGGGGGTCGCTCCAGTAAGGCCCGGCCTGGCCTCGATCACCAGGCGCATGCCGAACGGCGCGCCGGGCTGGTAGATCGGCACCCCTTGCGGCGTCGTGCCGACCGGTTGGATCAGCAAGTCATCCGGACGAGCCAGGCCGAAGAAGGTGATCACCGGACCCTGCCCGGGCGCAGGCGTATGGCTACGACTCGCCGTCGCTGTGGCGCCGGGCGTCGGCGTGCGCGTCGGTGTGCCGGAGATGGTGCGGGTAAATGTTCGCGTCAAGGTGCGCGTCGGCGTACGCGTCGCGGTCGACTGCGGCGTCAGCGGCGGAGAAACGGTGGCGCTGCGCGTCGGCGCCGGCGTCGTCGAGCGCACCACCGTCGCGGTCGAGGTCGGGGTTGCCGCAGCGCGGGTCGGCGTGTGGGTTCGGGTCGCGGTCGGCGGCGGTTGCGTCGGCGTTGCCGTTGGGGGTTGCGTCGGAGTGAAGGTCGGCGGCATCGGACCGCTACCGACGCGCAGAATGAACTGCGCCGGCGGTCCGAGATTGCCGCCGCGATCCCGCACTTGAACGCTGCACAAGGTGTCGTCGAGGGGGAACTCGAGCTCGCGGACCACCAGCAAACAGAACTGCAAGCGGGTGCGCGGGCTGACGAAGCTCGGATTGCCGAACTGGTTGTTGGTGCAGCCGAAGGCCGCCGAGGTGAAGGCGTGGAAGTGGCAGCCAAGATCGTTGATGGCGTTGGAGGTGCGCTGGCTGGCGTCGTAATGCGGCGGCGCGATCGCCGGCACACCGCCGGCGCACATGGTCTCGCTGCCGTCGCCGAGATCGCGCGTGCAGACGACTTGCAAGTCGGGGCGTACCGCTGGCTTGAGCCCATCGGAGGCGACGGTGACATCTCCGGGCGGCACACTGTTGGTGCCGAGACCCGCCTCGACGACGATGCGAAAGCCGGAGCCGGCGTTGCGGAAGTAGACCGGCGTCTTTCCGATGGTGCCGAGCGCTGGAATCAACGAGCCGCTCGCGGCGCTCAATCCGAAGAAGGTCACCTCTGGGCCCTGCAGGCTCTCGGCGCGCATCGAGCGAACCACGGCGAGTAAGTCGGCGGCGCCGCTGCTGTCGTCGCGGTTGACGTCGGTCACGGGGCAAAGGCTCGAGGGTCCGGCAAACATGGTCGCGACGAAGGCATCCATGTCGGAACCATCGACACCTCCGTCGCAGTTGGTGTCGCCGACGCGCTGCGCCTCGACCGCTCCGACCAGCTGGAGCAACAGTACGCCGGCGAGCCAGCCAAGACGCATCATCGGCGTGATCAGATGACGAAGCCGCCGTTGGGGGAAAGTACCTGACCGACGACGAAGCTCGATTCGTCGCTGGCGAGATAGAGAGCGGCGTCGGCGATTTCGCCGGGCTTGCCCAGTCGGCGCGCCGGTGTCTGCAAGATCATCAACTCTTTCAACCCCGGCGGCAGCACCTCGAGGAAGGTGGTGTCGATGAAGCCCGGGGCGATGGCGTTGACATGGATGCCGAGACCGATCACCTCGCGCGCGACCGCCTTGGTCAGACCGATGATGCCGGCCTTGGCGGCCGAATAGTCCGGCGAGCCGCCGAAGCCGGTCAGGCCGGCAATCGAGGCCATGTTGACGATCTTGCCGTAGCCACGCGGCTCCATCACCTTGAGCGCTTCGCGGGTGCAGTAGAAGGTGCCGTCGAGGTGAACCGACAGGGTGCGGCGCCACTGCGAGTCGTTCATCGTACGGGTCGCTCCCAAGCCGGCGGAGGCCGCGCCCGGCGAGGCGATCGCCTGCTCCATGCGCTCGCGCACCGCCGGTGCGATCAGCCCGATGCCGGCGTTGTTGACGAGGATGTCGAGATAGCCGAAGCGGCCGACGATCTCCTCGAACATCGCCGCCACCTCGACGCTGTCTGAGACGTCGGCGACCAGCACCATCGCTTCGCCGCCGGCGCCGGTGATCTCGGCGGCGACGGCTTGCGCGGCCTCGCGGCGCAGATCGTTGATGGCGAGCTTGGCGCCTTCGCGCGCGAAGCGCAGCGCGATCTCGCGGCCGAGCCCCGAGCCGCCTCCGGTGATCATCGCAATTCGTCCATCCAACCGCATACTCGTCGCCCCTCCTTGGCAGTTCGTCAGCGCCGAAACTATTGAAGCCGATCGGTTATGTCACGCCACGCAATCGCCGCCACCGCCGCTCAATTTCGTCACGCGCCGCACAGTACTGCACCATGCCGCGGCCGCACCGCGGTAACGGACCACCGCACCCCGACAAAAGATCATTGTTTTGCTCTTGGCATCGGCCTTGAAGGTTAGTAAGGGCAATTCGGCTGATGTTGAGGAGGTGGATATGGCACGAGGTCCAGTGGTTCAGCAGGGCGGGGAGCTTCTCGCCACGGTTGCGAAGCAGCGGCCACTCGAGGCGGAAGAGGTGCTGATGTTGGCGGTGTTGGAGCAGGCCGTCGCTGACCTGGGCGATTCGTCGCCGGAGGTCCGCGCCGATGCCGACGCCTACATCTTCGCCAGTCGCGACGACGGCACCTTCAGCTTCGGCAACGTCTGCGCCTATTTCAAGCTGTCGCCGACTGCGGTGCGCGAGGCCTTGCGGGCGCGCCGCCAGACCCGGGTCAAAGACTCGCTGCTCAGTCGCGCCGCTTGAGCGACGTGCGATCGCCGCATCAGGCGGCGATCGCGCCCTGCCACGCGGCGGTGACCTTCGCCTCGAGCTCGGCGAGCGAGCCGTCGTTCTCGATTACCACGTCAGCGGACTGCCGGCGCTGCTCGTCGGTCAGTTGCGCCCGCTCTCGCGCCGCGATCTGCTCGTCGGTCATGCCGCGATCGCGGCTGAGTCGTTGGTGCACGTTGGCTTTGCCGGCGACGACCAACCATACCTCGTCGACCGCCTGGGCCCAGCCGGCTTCGATCAGGACCGCCGCTTCGAGAACGATCGCTGGCGCTGTGCCGCGATCGCGCAGCTCGCCGATGCGAGCGACGAGCGCAGCCATGATCCGCGGCTGCACGATCTCGTTCAGCCGCTGCAAGCGCTGCGGGGCGCCGAACACCAGCGCCGCCAGACGCTTGCGATCGATGCTGCCATCGTCAGCGACGATGTCGCGGCCGAACTCCGCGGTCACCGCCGACCAGCCGGGG
>DASPMH010000307.1:0-2178 GCA_035627175.1 Terriglobales bacterium
GACCCCGTCGTCAGCATCGCCGTCCGCGTAAACTAGGCCTGCGCCCCCTTTCCCAAAGGGCTGAGGCTTTCGCTGGCGAAAGCCTCAGCGCCGCAGCCGCGGGGGATTTCCGAGAGCGAGCGAACCTCGACCCGGATATGCACGGAGCGCCTGAACCTCCCCCTGGCCCGCTCCTTAGAAAAGGAGGGGGAATTGCCGCAGAAGCGCGCCTAACCGGCGGCCCTCTCGTCGGCGACCGGCCGGCTCGGCGGCAGGTTGAAGCGGAAGGTTGCGCCGCCGCGAGCCGACGGCGGATTGGAGGAAGCCCACAGTCGGCCGCCGTGCGCTTCGATGATCGAGCGGCTGATCGTCAGCCCGAGGCCCAACCCGCCGGCGCGGGTCGTGAAGTACGGCTCGAAGATGCGCTTGGCGATTCCCGGCGGCAAGCCGACACCGGAGTCACGCACCGCCACCTCGACCTCACCGTCGGAGCGTTGCTGGGTTTTGACCACCACCATGCGATTGCCGTTGCGTGCCGCTTCGACGGCCTGAAAGGCGTTGAGCAGCAGATTGAGAATCACTTGCTCCACCTGCAGCGAATCGGCCTCGACCAACGGCAGCGTCGGCGCGAGGTCGAGGCGCAGGTTGACGTTGCGATGGCGCGCCTCGCTTTCCACCAACCGCGCCGCGTCCTCGACCAGTTGATTGACGTTGACCGGCTCCCACTTCGGCTCGGCGCGCCGCGCCAGCTCCTCGAGGCGGCCGAGCATGTCGGCAGCTCGCTCGGACTCGGCGACGATGCGCTCGAGATTGCTGCGCAACTCCGCCGGCAGCTCCAGGTTCGCGAGCATCGAGGCGCACGACTGGGCGGCGGAGTGGATCGCCGCCAGCGGCTGGTCGAGCTCGTGCGCCAGCGCCGCCGCCATCTCCCCCATCGTCCGCAGACGCAGCGCATCGGCGAGCTGAGCCTGATGCTGGCGCACCGATTCCTCCGCCTGCTTGCGCTCGGTGATGTCGCTGGCGAGCGAGAAAAAGCCGCGCACGGTGGCGTCGGCGGAGGTGTCGGGCACGTAGGTCACCGCGAACAGCCGCGGATGGCCATAGCGATCGGTGAAGATCGCCTCGAAGTTGACCTCGCGGCCGTCGAGCGCGGCATCGATGTGCGGCCGCAGCTGCGCCAGCGCCTCGGGGACGATCAGCTCCTCGATCGGTTGGCCGTTCATCAGAAAGCGCGGCAAACCGAACCAATCCTCGAACGCGCGATTGGCGTAGCGGCAGCGTTCGGCGGCGTCGATGTACGCGATCAGCGCCGGCACGCCATTGGTGATCATGCGCAAGAACTGCTCGCGCTGGCGCAAGGCGAGCGAGGCACGCTGCTCGGCGTCGCGCTGCCACTCGAGATGTTGGGCGATGAACACCGACGCGCACACCGCCAGCAGTGCCGCTGGCGTCGCATAGCCGAGCTGGCCGAGGAAGTAGTAGTTGATCAGGATGGCAACGACGGCAATTGCGCCGGCGATCACTTGCCGGCGCGCCCCCCACGGCATCACCGCCGCCGAGGCGACGGTAATGGCGATGCACAGCAGCGGAGTGCGGATCGCGTCGTTCGAGGCGACACCGGCGACCGCGGTCATCACCACGGCAACGGTGAACACCGTCAAGCTGACCCCGCCGGTACGCTGGCGGAAGTAGGGCCGCTGTAGGGCCAGCAATCCGAACAGCACGGCCATCACCTGCAGGGTCTTCGAGATCAGCAGGATCGACGACTCGGTGCCGGCCCAATACTCCTGAAACGACATCAGAAGTTGGATGGCGAGGATGATCCACAGCCCGAGCTGGGTGCGGTGCACCGCCGGGGTGATCGGGTCGATCTCGTCGTCGATAGGCTGCAGGAACGGCACGCCGCTTTCCTACACTACGCGCCGATCCCTCCCAAGCGGCCCCGTGCGCTGTAGCTGCCGTCGGTAGACGGCGGTAGGTAAGCCGAGCCGCCGCGCTCTACCGAGCGCAGCTACACGGCAGCGGGCCGCCGCGCTCTACCGAGCGCAGCTACACGGCAGCGGGCCGCCGCGCTCTGCCGAGCGCAGCTACACGGCCGCGAGCCGCCGCGCTCTACCGAGCGCAGCTACACGGCCGCGGGCCGCCGCGCTCTGCCGAGCGCAGCTACACGGCAGCGGGCCGCCGCGCTCTGCCGAGCGC
>DASPMH010000308.1:0-9308 GCA_035627175.1 Terriglobales bacterium
TTGGGGCCTTGGGCGCACCGGTGTAGCTGCCGTCGGTAGACGGCGGCTTGGTCGGCTGCGGGGCCTGTGGCCACTCGAGCGCGCGCATCGCCTACGGCATCATTCGGAAGCACGGCGGCACGATCGCCATCGAAACCGCTCCGGAATCAAGGGACCAGGGTCGTGGTGCTACTCTAGCGCGCCTTTTGCGAGCTCGCAGAAATTCCCCGCGCTGCGGCGCTGCCCCCTTTGGCAAAGGTTGGCAAAGGGGGCGCACACCCGCGGCTCACCTCGGCGTCTTGCTCAGTACCGCCTGCGCCGCGGGTGCCGGTCGTCCCAGTCGCTGCTGCCGAAGAAATCGTCCGGGGTGCGGAAGAGGATGGCGAAGTTGAGCGAGATGCGATGCTCGTCGCCGGTCTCGTCGTCGTCACCGAAGCAGTCGTCGCAGTAGCTGCCGACCCATGAGTAGTTGTAGGCGATGCTGGGGGAGAGGGTGAGATTCGGGCCGACGTGGAAGTTGGCCCCAACGATCGGCCCGCCGCCGAGCGAGACATCGACGAACTCATTGCCGCCGCTGTCGATGCTGTCGACAGTGAAGCGAATTGCAGGTCCCGCCCACACCCGGACAAACGGACTGCGAAAGATGCCGAAGCCGAAGGCATTGAGCAGATTGAGGCCATGGCCTTCATCGTCGCCGTTGAAGCTTTCGTACTCGTAGCTGCTGAACTGATAGCCGGCTTGGAGGCGGTAGTTGAACAGCGTATCGCGAGCGACATCGGTGTCGTAGGTGAAGCCGATGGTGCCCCGGTCGGCCTCGATCTCGGGGCCGGTCAGATCGATCGAGCTGTAAGCATATTCGATGTGGCCACCGATGCCGGCTGCATAGGATACGCTCGCAGTGAAGAGGGCTGCGAGAGCGCCGGCGATGAGAGTGATTTTGCCAAAAGACATACGCGTCCTCCGCTGGTTGATGTGGCGTGGTGATTCGGTTCGGCTCACGTCAAAGTGAAAGAACCCGGCCGCCTTGGCAATACCGGTAGGTTCTCAGAACGCCCCTTTTCCAAAGCGGGTTTCTGGGTGCCTGCCAAACGAGCTCCTTAGCCAAGTAATCCTTTTGTTATGCGACCGTATGGCATACAGTCCGCCGGCCGTGGTTCCTGCGGCAAACGTTTTTGGAGCGGTGACGATGAGAGCTTGGATCGCCGGCGCGGCAGCGCTGTTGGGTATTCTTTCTGCGGCTTTGCCTGTCCGGGCGGCGACCTCCGCCGATCTCAGCGTCCGGCTGACGGCGGTCAGCTTCCGCAACGGCACCACCGGCCTCTACACCATCTCGATCACCAATGCCGGGCCGCAGGCAACGGACGAGCCGATCACCGCCAGCATCGACTTGCCGGCCGGCTTCTCGATGATCTCCGGCGGCGGTGCGCTGTTCGGCTGCGACGCCGACGGCAGCCAGGTCACCTGCGTCCGCACCGCGCCGATGGACTCCAGCACCGCCACCTTCCAGCTCCGCGTCAACGTCTGCAGCACCGTTGCGCGAGTCTCGACGCGCGCAACGATCCGCTACGCCGGTGACGCCCGTCTGGCGAACAACAGCACCACCAAGGGTACCAGTGTCCGGGTCGGACCGTGCGTCGCCACGGCAACGCCGACGCGAACTTCCACCCCGACAGCGACGCCGTCGCTGGCGGCGACGAATACACCGGGCGAAGCCGGGCCGACTGTCACCGCTACCCCGACGGCGACCGCGACCGCGACCACCGCTCCGACCGCGGTGGCAACGGATCTGTCGATCACCAAGACCGTGCTCGGCGCCTTCCGCGTCGGCTCGAACGGCAACTACTCGCTCACTGTCTTCAACAACGGCCCGAGCGCCACCAACGTGCCGTTCACTGTCAGCGACCCCCTGCCGAACGGTCTGACCTTCCGCACGGTCACCGGCACCGGCTGGAGCTGTGCTGCGATCAATCAGAACGTCACCTGCATCTTCAATGGAACTTTGGCCGCTGGCTCGAGCACTAGCCTGGTTTTGACCGTCGGCGTCGGCACCGCCGCAGCGCCGACGGTGACCAACTCCGCGACGGTCGAGTACGGAGCGGACCTCGATCCCTCCAACAACACCGCCCGCCGCCCTACCACCGTCCGCACCTGACACCCAACGCACCTGCTCGCGCGGAGCACGTTTTCAAGGTCGCGCGAGGGCGGAGCCGCGGTAGAGCACCAGCTCCTTGTCCGGAGGGATCGGGTAGGGGCTGTGCTGCGGCTCGCTGAGATCGTAGTACCGGCGCGCAATCGCCACGGCTCGTTCGTCGTTCGGCTCGACGAATAGCGCCAGGGTGAAGTCCGCGGGAATCGTCTCGAAGACGGACTCGTTAAGCTCTCCTGTCCGTACCACCTCGAATCGACGCTGACGGTCGGCATCGAGCAAGGCCAGCAGCTGCCTTGGCGGATGGATGTCGACCGGCGGATCGCTGGCGATCAAGATCACCGTCCGGGGCGGCAACTCCGCGACCGTGCGCAGTACCGCATCGATCGCATCGCGGTAGGGTTTGATGCGCAACGCTTGTACCGCCAACGCCGGCACGTGCCGGTCGAAGTAGTACTGCAGCTGTCCGGCTGCGGCGGCGCCAGTGACGACCACCGCCAGCGGTGCGATGGCCCACGGGGCGCGCCGCCCGAACAACAGGGCCAACGCCATGCGGATACCGGCGGCGAGCGCCAGCGCTATCGCCGGGAACACCACCACCCATCGCGGGTAGACTGTGCTGTCGCGCAGAGCGGCATTGGCTATCACCGCAGCCGCCAGCCACAACGGCACCAAGGCGAACGGCCGCCGCGGAGAAATCAAAGCGATAGCGCCGCAAACGAACAGCGGCGCCAGCCACGGCAGCACCATCGCTTCTTCGCCACCATAAAACGGCCAGCTGTCGGGCTCGGTGACGTAGACCCGCAGCGCGGGCCATATCCGCGCGGCGACCTGAGTCAGCCACTCGCCGGTATCCTCAATGGTCAGGCTGGAGGTATGCCAGCGCGGTAAGATCGCCGCGCCCTTGCTCCACGCAACCGCGTAGGCCGGCGCGATCGCAGCGACAAAGGCGGTCGCGCCGGCGATGATCCCGTCGCGTTGCCCGGCGAACTGCCGGTGCGCCACCAGCGCCAGCCACAGCAAGGCCAGCGGCGTGTAGAACAGCCGCCCCGCCTCGAAGCCGTAATGGCTCAATCCTAGCGCCGCTCCTGCCATCGCCCAGTCACGCCGCCCCTTGAACCGCAGCGCTCGGGCTAGGAAGGCCAAGGCATAGGTTCCGAACAGCACGTCGATCACGTGCGGCAGAGCGATGCGGCTGAAGTGCAGGTGCGGCGGAAACGTTGCGAACAGCAGCGCCGCCATCCAACCGATCTGACCGTTGACCAGCATCCTGCCGAGCAGGTACACCGCCGGCACCGTCGCCGCCCCGATCCACGCGTTCGCCATCCGCAGGCCGATCAGATCGTGGCCGAAGAGCTCGATCCCGATGCCCTGAAGATAGGGATAGAGCAGCGTCGTGACGTAGATCGATGGTGCCTCGACGAGGGCGAGACGGGACGGCGCGGCGGTCGCCATCCAGGCATCGATCGAGTTGCCCTCATCGATCAGTACCCGCAGCTCGTCGAGCCCAAGAGCGCGAATCGCCAAGCCGAACAAGGTGATCGGGACGATTGCGAGCACCGCCACCTTGATGCTTCCTATTCGCAACGGTGGCTCGCCGGTGCTGAAGGCGTAGATTACCGCCGCCAGTCCGCCGAAGAGCATTCCACTTTGCAGATGGAGAGGTACTGCTTCGCCGGCCGGCACCAAGGCGCATGCGATCAGGCCGCTGAGCGAGGCTGCGCCTACGAGTAGCGGCAGCGGTCGAACGAAGTAGTCTTTCTTGAGGGTAGGCTGCATTTTAGATTGACGACGGCCCTTCTTGTAGTAGGAGTGAACCGCGAGCAACCATGGAGCAAACCTCATCCTCTGCGGCCCAGGCTGCTGCCGCTCGAGCGCCGGCGCGCGCGCTAGCCATAGCGCTGGTCACTGCCGCCGCGATGGTTCTGCTCCAGATCACCCCCCGCACCAGCGCCGTCAGTGCCGGCGTGATGCCGACGAGCACGCCCACTCCCGTCGCTAGCAATACGCCCAGCAGTACGCCGACGGAGATCCCTAGCAATACGCCCAGCAGTACGCCGACGGACAGTCCGACGGTCGCTCAGGATACGCCGACCAACACGCCGACGGACAGTCCTACTGTCGCTCAGGATACGCCGACCAACACGCCGACAGACACTCCGACTGTCGCTCAGGATACGCCGACCAACACGCCGACGGACAGTCCGACTGTCGCTCAGGATACGCCGACCAACACGCCGACCGATACCCCGACCGAAATATCAGGGACCCCGGGAACCCCAAGCGTGACGCCCTCGCCAACGGCGACCGTTGCTCCCGAGGTCGGCGACGATCTCTGCAGCGACAACCTCGACAACGACGGCGACCTGCTCGTCGACTGTGCCGACCCGGATTGTGTCGGCACCTCCCCCTGCGCCGCCGGAGTTCCGACGCTCTCGCCGATCCTGTTGCTACTGCTGATCGGCACGCTCAGTTGCTACGCCCTCGCCCGCCTCAGCCGCGGGCTGCGCTCGTAGCCTATTTGCTCTCGCGCTCGTGTTGCTTCTCGGCCGCCGCTCGCCGTTCGTAGGCGGCAAGGCGTCTTGGCTTTGGCTATTTGCAATTGTGCTGGTGGCCGCTTCGCTGCGTGCCGTAGGCTTCGATTGGGACGAGGGCAAGCAGCTCCATCCCGATGAGCGTTTCCTCTCGATGGTCACCGCGGCGATCGATCCCGCCGCCTCGCTGCGCGAGTACCTCGACACCGAGCGCTCGCCGCTCAATCCCAACAACCGCAACTTCGGATTCTTCGTTTACGGCACCTTTCCGCTGGTGCTGGTGCAGTACCTCGGCTTGTGGTTCGAGCTGCCCGGCAACGATCTCGATCTGCTCGTTTTCGGACGGGCTCTAGGTAGCGACTTCGCTTCGGTGCGCCTGATCGGTCGCGGCCTCTCGCTGGGCTGCGATGTCGCCGTGGTCCTGCTGGTGTTCGCCGCCGGCCGCCGGCTCTACGGCGCCGCAGCCGCCTTGGTCGCGGCTCTCCTCTACTCCCTTGCCGTCTTGCCTATCCAGCAGGCGCATTTCTTCACCGTCGACGCGATCGCGAACTTCTTCGTCATGCTCGCCTTTTGGCTGGCGGTACGAGCGACGAGCCGCGCCCATTGGGCCGACGATCTGCTGTTTGGGCTCGCTCTCGGCGCCGGCCTCGCTTGTAAGCTGAGCATCTTGCCGGTCGCATTGTTGCTGGTGCTCGCCGTAGGGGTGCGCTTCGGCGTAGCCCCGCTTCAGCCGGAGGCCGCTCCGTCACAGCCGGCGTGGCTGGCGCGCGCGGCTCTCAGCGTCAACGTGATGCTGCTCGCCGGCTTGCTGAGCTTTCGTCTGCTGCAACCCTACGCTTTCGTTCCTCCGTATGGCACGGCCGCGGTGAGCGCGGACGAAGGCGGGTTGAGCTCGGCAGCCAAGCTGGCCGCCGATATCCTCGCGCCGCAGATCAATGCCGTCTGGCTCGAGCAGATGGGTAAGGTGCGTGCGCTGCAGCGCGGCGACGACGACGCGCCCCCGAACCACCAGTGGGCCAACCGCCGGCAGCTGGTCTTCCCCTGGTACAACCTGGTGAGATTCGGCCTCGGCTGGCCGTTCGGCTTGCTGGCGTGGTGCGCCTGGGGCTGGGCCGCCGTCGAGGGATTGCGCGGTCGCGGCGAGAGCTGGCGTCATGTCCTGCCGGTTGCCTGGATCGGATTGTACTTCGCTTGGTACGGCGCCGGCTGGGTGACCACCATGCGCTATTTCCTGCCGCTCTATCCGGTGCTCGCCATTCTCGCCGGCTGGGCGATCGTGCGTCTGGTCGCTCCCGAGCGTGATCTCTCCGCGGACGGGACCGCACCGGCACGCTGGCTGCGCCGCTTCGCCGGCGGATTGCTCGCCGCCGTGGTGATCGTCGCCACCCTGGTGTGGGCCTTGGCGTTCACCAGCATCTACACCCGACCGCATCCGCGGCTGGCCGCGAGCCGCTGGATCTACGCGCATGTGCCCGCCGACATTTCGTTGCATCTGGATTCCGCGGATGGCGCGGCGGTGCGTCCGCTCGGCTTGCGCAACAGCTGGCTGCCGGCGGGCGAAAGCGCCGACCATCGCACCGCTCCTGCTGCACCGGTGAGTCGCTTGGAGCCTGACGTGGCGGCTGCGATCGAATTCGAGGTCGCGGCGGCGGCACGGTTGCGCGGCATCACATTGCATGACGTCACGGCGGAAGGCGCCCCCGCTGTGCTCGAGCTCGAACTGCTCGATGCGACGAGTGACGATGCGGCGCTGATGCGCTGTCGGCTCGTGGTCGACCGCCGGCAGCGCTCGGCCGAGCCAAGTTGTGACGGCGGCGCGGCGCTGCTCGAGCACGGACGCAAGTATCGGTTGCAGCTGATTGCCCGCGGCGCTCCGCTGGTCGTGCGCGGCAGCGACATCGCCAATGAAGGCCATTGGGACGACGCCGTCCCGCTGTCGCTACCCGGATACGACGGCTGGCAAGCGCTCTACCAGATGCGCGGTCTCGAGATGGCGTGGGAGGATGATGCCGACAAGCGGGCTCGCATGCAGCACATTCTCGACGGCAGCGACTATCTCACCATCTCTTCGAATCGCTTCTACGACTCGCTCAGCCGCAACCGCCGGCGCTGGCCGATGACCATCGAATACTACCGCGCCCTGTTCGCCGGCGAGCTCGGCTTAGAGCTGGTGGCCGACTTCGCCTCGCAGCCTTGTTTCGCCGGCTACTGCTGGGACGATCGTGAAGCCGAAGAAGCGTTCTCGGTCTACGACCATCCGCGCGTCTTCGTCTTCCGCAAGACCGCCGCATACGACCCCGCCAACATCAAGCAGATCCTCGCGCGGGCGAATCTCCGCGGTGTGCAGCGGCTGCGAGCGGATGAGGTCGTGGAGGACCCGGTACACCTCAACCTTCGCCAACCCCCTCGTTAGACGGCCGCCGCGCCTTCACCAGAACATTGACGAATGTCCGCTTGCCCCCGGCCGCCGGCAAGTCATTGCGCCGGTCGAACGCACGAAACACTGCCCGCACTACAGCGAAGGGATCGAACCCGCCGCCGTTCCCCGCCGCCATCCGATCGGCATGCGCCCGCCAGCGCGCCGGCAACAGCCCTCGCTCCAGCAACGGCTTGCCGATGCCGTACACCAGGAAGTGCGCGAAGGGCGCGCTGTGGTGCGTCGCATTCTCGATCTGCTCGATCAGGAAACCGGCCTCGCGGACGCTCTGGGCGAGATCCTCGGGCCAGTACAGCCGCCGGTGCAGCGACCAGATCCCCACCAGCGGACCCTCCCGCAGCGGCGGCCCGCCGAGGCCGGTCCACAGCTTGTTGAACGGATCCCAGCCGAGCGGGAAGTTCGCGTGCGGCACCGAGATCGCGAGTGTCCCGCCGGGCCGCAACACCCGGAACAATTCGCGCAACGCCGCGTCGTCGTCGGCAACGTGCTCGAGGACTTCGCTCAGCAGAATCTTGTCGAACGACTCCGCGGCGAACGGCAGGCGGCTGACGTCCGCCGCGGCGAGAGCCGCGCCGGTCCCAGCCCGCCGCGCCAGCTGCAAGCGCGACCAGTCGCTGTCGATGCCGGTGCGCCGTACCTGTCGCAGCGCTGCCATGGCGAGCAGGGCGAAGCCCATGCCGCAGCCGCCGTCGAGCACGCGTTCGCCGGCCTGCAGATCGAGATAGTCCAACAACACGAAGGTACGGCGGCGGAAGGCCATGTCGGCTTCGTTGCGCAGCACCTGCTGCAGCCGCTCGCGATCCTCGATGGCAAAGCTCTCTTCGACCGGTCGGGCGCAAACCGCCGCCGGCGGTGCTGGTGACGCCTCGCGCTCGGGCGCGCAGGCCTGGGCGAACAGAGCTTCGTACGCGCTCACCGTTCGTGTCACATCGAAGTGAGCGGCAATCTCGGCCGCAGGCCGCCGGTAGCGATCGGGTGCGGCGAGCACCTCGAACAATGCTGCCGCCAGCGCCGCTGGATCGTTCGGCTCGACCAGCCGGCCCATGCCCGTCCGCCGCACGGCTTCGCGCGCCCCCGGTATGTCGCTGGCGACCACCGGCGTGCCGCAGAGCATCGCTTCCGCCTGCACCAGCGCGAAGCAGTCGCTGCGACTCGGCAGTGCGAGAACATCGCAGGCGGCGTAGAAGTTGGCCAGGCGCTGGCGGTCGCGCAGCAGGCCGAGCCAGGTGACATGTGGCGCAACCTGGTCGAGCAGCGGGCGGCAGCGCTCGAAGAACTGCTCGTAGACGACGTTCGACTCCGCCGCGAACAGCAGGTGAGCGCGAGGCTCGGCCGCGAGCAGCTGCGGCAGCGCGCGCAGAAGAACGTCGCCCCCTTTCTCTTCGACGAATCGGCCAGCGAAGCCAATGATCTTCTTGTCAGTCAGACCCAACTGAGCTCGCAGTTGCATCGCACCGGCATCGGGGCAGGGGATGTCGACCGGCGGTGGGATGACCTGCACCTTGCCGCGAAACGGCAGCAGGAAGTCGGAGTGCCTGCCGTAATCTTGGTTGTAGGTGGTGATCGCTGCGGCCCGGCGCGCCGCGACAACCATCGAAGCGGTGGTGATGCGTTCGACGATACGGTTGCCGGCGCCGGCCGGCATCTTGAGGTCGCCGTGGTGC
The DNA here is from genome assembly GCA_035627175.1 of Terriglobales bacterium. GTDB lineage: Bacteria > Desulfobacterota > Binatia > HRBIN30 > HRBIN30 > DASPMH01. The sequence goes on from DASPMH010000308.1 coordinate 8,761, forward strand.
ACTACCACCAGCGGCTTGTTCCAGCGGCGGCAGAGCAGGGCGATCTGCGCCGACTCGAACATCGGCGTATTGAGCACGACGGCCTCGTGCTCGCGGATCAGGCGAGCCGCGGCAGCGCCAAACCGCGGCGCGATCATGCCGCGGCTGATGCGCACCAGCGGCGGCACGCGGACGACGCGTACGCCCTCGATTCTCTCTTCCATTGGCAGCGCCGGTTCGTGCTGCTGGGCCAAGACGGAAACCTGGTGCCCTCGCCGCGCCAAACCTTGCGCCAGCTGCCGAGCATGCGCGGTCAGTCCGGTCCAATGCGGATGGTAATAAGTAAGAACCGAAAGCACGCGCATGCAGGGCGCGACATGGCGAACCAGCTCAGGGAAAGCAAATCAGACACGCGGCCGCCGGCCGTTCGCGCTGCACGCCCGTTCGGCCTGAGAGCCTCACCAGCGCCGACACTGGTGAAATGAGCCAACGAACCGTTCGGGCTGAGGAGCCCCGAAGGGGCGTCTCGAAGCCCAGGTCGATCTGCGCCTCCGAGACCTGTCCTGAGC
>DASPMH010000309.1:0-4720 GCA_035627175.1 Terriglobales bacterium
AGCGCATCCCGATTCGGCTGGCAATCGGGCTGGCGCTGACGCTGTGGTTCGTTCTGCCGCTGTATCTGCCGCCAGCGCCGATCCCCTTACTTACGCCGGGCGCAGACGCCACAGCGCTGGAACGAATCTTTCCAAACACGCCGTTGTGGTGGGTTGTCAGCAGGATGGTGGCGCTGCTGGCGGGCAGTATCCTCGTCGCGTCGTGCCTGGCGGCTCGGATCGTTCGGCCGCCGGCGACGGCAGGCGAACCGGCCAAGCCGGTGCCAAGCGGACGGCGGGCAACGGCGGCGCTGCTCGCAGCTCTGGCGCAGCTGGCTGTGGTGCCGTGGCTGCCGGCATTGCCGCGCGTCGGCCAATACCTCTTCATGTTGTGGCTTTTCCTGCCGGCCGCGATGCTCGCATACGACCGCCGTCCTCTCGGCGCCACAATCCACTCGCTCCTGCGCAGCGCGGCAGTCTCGCCTCAGGTCGGGGCGCTGATCGGCCTATGGGCCGCCTCGCGCTTGCTGATCGCGCACCACTCTCCGGTAGCTGCCGACGGTGTCGATATGTGGCGAACCTTCGGCCGGCTGGTGCAGGTGGTACAAGAGAACCTCAACTTCTTGACCTCGCCGATGGACCCGCAGCTACCCGGCGTGACGACGATGGAATTGTTGTTTCACGGGCTGCCGCTGCTCGACCTGCTGCCGTGGCCGCCGACGCTGACCTTCAGCCAATTCAACGCTACCTGCCTGATCGCGATCGCAGCCGTGCTGGTGGCATGGCTCAGCGCCGCCCTCGTCGACCGTTCGGTCGCCGTCGTCGCGGTCGCCGCGTTCTTGTTTTCCCCGCTGATGTTGATCTTCCAGATGTACCCGCTGTCGGCGGCCGGCTGGCTGATGATGTTGGCAGCGCTGGCAGTGTTGGTGCTGCACTTCTACCGGACCGGCTCTGCGCCGGCGCTCGCCCTGATCGGTCCGGTGGCCGGAATGACCGCGAGCTTCCCGACGCTCAATCCGCTGACGGCGGTCGCGCTGCTGGTGGTAGCGTGGCGCTTGTGGCGCACCCCACGGCCGGGGTTGGCGGTGATCGCCACTACAGCCCTATCGGCGGTCGCCGGCTTCATCGCCGGGTTCGGTCTCGACGGAGTGCGTGCGATCCCTGAGATGATCAGTCGCTACTACCTGCTGCACTGGTCTTGGGCCGTGGCCGAGCTGGTGATGATGGGGCAGATGTCGCCGACGATTCACGACTGGGTCGGGCCGCAGGCTCCTCCCGCACACGTGATTCCGCTCGGAGCGCTGCTGTCGCCGATCGCCACGGCAAGGAATTCGTTGCGGGTATGGGGCGATGTGATGTTCGAGCCCTGGAGCATCGTCTTGTTCATGATCGGCCTGGCGGCGTGCCTGCGGTCGTTGTGGCGCGAGCGGACCGCCGCGCTGTTGGTCGTTCTGCTGCTGGCGTCGATGATCGGAGGCTTCACCTCGACCTATGATCGGCCGTCGCAGCTGCGTACTCTGGGCTCGACGCTACCGCTCGCGCTGCTCAGCGCAGCCGGCGCGTACGGGTTGATCGCTTACGTCGCCAGCGAGCGACTGCGCCGTTGGGCGCCGGCGGCGGCCGCCGCGGTGATCGCGCTCAGCGGCACGCTGATCTTCGACGTGATCAATGCGCGCATCCTGGCGGCTTCCGCGCTTGGGCTGGTGTTCCGATCCGTCGACGAGCCGGCGATCGGCAAGTCCGCGCTACTGACCGTCTCGGGGCAACATCGGGGCCCCGCGCGCGATCCTTTGCATCGGTTCTACCAGTACGACTGGTTGCTCAGTGACCATCCTTACGTCACCGAGATCATCCGCACCGTGCCGCCCAGTGAGATGGCCGTCGTCGAAGCGAGCGAGGCGCTGAGCGCCACGAAATTTGAGATCTGGTTTTGGAGCCCCGCGCTGGAAGAGACCGCGGAGGTCACCCGCCGGATCTGTGGCGAGGTCCCCGGCGCCGTTCTTTTCACGATTCGCGACCGTGCCGGGTTGAGCCGAGTTTACGCTGCAACGCGTTCGCCGGGCTGGCAGCCGGACGTCGCTGACGACCTCTGGCAGGCTAGCGATTGTAGTCGAGGGGTCGAGCCGGTCGATCGGCCGACTCACCTGGAGCCATTGGTGTGATGCTTGCGCTGCAACAGGATCTGCGTGCCTCGAGGCACCTTGACCAAGGTGATCGTCAGGCCGCCGGTGTCGGGGCCGGTGTCGTTGAAATGGGCGCCGTCGCTGGTGCTGATCTTGGGCTTGGGGAATTTCTGCCGGTAGTATTCGACGACCTGCGGCAGCGGATCCTTGGCTAGATAATTGGCCCAATCGGTGTCGCCACCTTCTGACTTGCCGATCTGCTCCGCACCGGGATAGGCATACTGTTCCAATGGAAGCCCAGCTGCCGCGTCCGCTCCGAGCGCCGCCGGCGGCGCGGTGAAAATCAGAACGAGGAAGAAGAGAGCCATTCGCATGTCGGGCGTGAATCATGCGGTCGTGGTCGCCGCCAGTCAACGGCCTCGACAACAGACCGCCGGCGCAACCGAAGCCGGCACCGCTGTCGACTGCAAACCGATCTCGGTACGCCCGAAGGATACCGTTTTCGGCAGTTTGGATCAGCAAACGAGCTGCGTCGGGCGCTATCAGGACGTGCGCTCGCCGGCAGAGCTCGAGCGCCTGGGTGACGGTCCATTGATTGCGCGAGGAGCGGGAGTGTCCTTCGTCGCCGCCAGCTTCGCCGACGGAGCGCAATCGATCGGCATGCAGCGTCTGAATCGCGTCGTCGCCTTCGCGCCGGACAAAAAGCAGGTGACCGTCGAAGCGGGCATGACACTCGGTGCGCTCTACGACTTCCTCTTGCCGCATCGCTTCTATTTGCCGATCCAGCCCGGGCATCCGCAGATCAGCATCGGCGGCTGTGTCGCGTGCAACGTGCACGGCAAGAACCCGCAGCGGGACGGTCTCTTCTCAGAGCAGGTCGAGAGCCTGCAACTGTTCCATCCAGATTACGGCGTGATCGAGCTATCGCGCCAGGAAGATCCGGAAGTTTTCGACCTCACCTGCGGCGGCTATGGGCTGACTGGAATCATTTTGACCGTCACCCTGCGACTGGCCGAGCTGCCGGGGCCGCTGGTCGAGATGCGCAAGGTGCCGGTTCGCGATCTCGAGGACGCCTGCGAAAAGATCGAAGAGCTGCGCTCGCAGTGCGACTTCCTCTACACCTGGAACGACGTCTCCCGCTTCGGTAAGTCGCTCGGCCGCGGCTATGTCTGCTGCGGCCGCTTCGATGCCGAAGCTAGCGGCCGCGATCAACCCTTGCCGCGCTATCGGCCGATCCTGCCGCCGGCAAGCCGCGGTTGGCGGCCGAAGGTGCTCTACCCCCAGGTGATCCAGTCGCTCACCCGCATCCACTACCATCGCGAGCTGCGCAACCCTGTCCGTCAGGCCCATCTCTGCAACGTGCTGTATCCGGGCATGTACGGCGGCGGATATTACTTCGGCGCGTACGGAGCGAGCGGATTCTTCGGTCATATGGTGTTGGTGCCCGAGGACCGCTGGCGGGAGTACGTGCGCCGGTTGAATGCCGCCCTACGGGCGCACGGCGAACCGTTGATTGCTCTGGCGATCAAGGCCTTCCGCGGGCCGCAGCGGCTGCTCCATTTCAACGGCACCGGCTTCAGCATGCATTCGCACGTGCCTCACACCGCGCGCGGGCTGCGGCTGCTGGAGGCCTTGGAACGGCTCAGCGATGAGCTGGGGATGATCCGAACCATCTATTTCGACTCACGCTTGTCGGCCCGTGCGGCGCAGCAGATGTATCCTCAGTACGAGCTGTTCCGGCAGCGTTTACACCGCTTCGATCCGCAGCGCCGCTTCGTCTCGGCGCTATCGCGCCGCCTCGAGCTATAGCCGGGCGCAATATGCCCGGCTCAGGCCTGATTGAAGGAGTGCTCGCTCAGAATCGGCAGCGAGTCCATTCTGCCCTCGTCGAGGAGCGCCGCGGGCAGAATCGACGGACGACTGGGCTGGTCGAGGTGGAGATAGTGACGCAGCGCCTGCTCGTCAGTCACGGCCTGACGGAATACCTCGGTACGACGGCGAAATACGCCGCCTTCCGCGTAACTCTGCAGGCCCGACCACAGCATCACCTTGAAGCCGAGCTGACGCTTGGCAAAGATCCACAAGCCGCTGACTCGCGGCCGGCCGATGCCGAACACCCCTCTGGCCAAACGGCTCAAGACGTTGGGTAGACTGTAGAAGGACTTGATCGCGCTCGCCACTTCCGCTTCGAGCTCGCGCGGGCTCATCTCGGGATGAGCGATCATGGCCATGTGGCGGAAGCACTCGTTGAAGTCGGTGACCAACAAGCGGCGTTCGCGCACCGCCTTGGCGTACTCCTCGGCTCCCGGCAGCGCCGCGATCAAATGAAAGTTGACGATGTCTATGCCGATATCGAGCATGTCGCGCGCGGCTTGCTTGCCGATGCCGCGCCCGTCGGCCTCGAAACCGATGATGTAGCCGCACTCGACCGACGCGTTGATCTTCTGCCAGGCGCGGACCGCGATGCGGTAGCGGTTGACGATCGCTTTATGGATGTCCTCGGTTTTGAGCCGCCGTTCGCGGTTTACGTTCTTGCGCATCTCTTTGAGAGCCGCGTCGTTGGTGCTTTCGAGTCCCATCGACACGTTGGATACGCCGGCGCGCTGGCACAAGGCGAT
>DASPMH010000310.1:0-3302 GCA_035627175.1 Terriglobales bacterium
CGCTCCACTGCTCGCGCTTGCCGTCGGCCTCGAGCACGAAGGCTCCCTTTCGCGTGCCGACCAATACCCGTACCCTGCTCATCCCCGCTCCTTTCGATGTGGCGACGTGTTGTTGCACTCCGCGCGGCGCGCGCCAAGTGGCACGCCGCGGATAGCTGTCGGGCCAACAGAATGACAATCGACAGCGCGGCGCAAATCCGCCGCCGCGCCTGCACGTGCCTTCTTGCATCCTGAGAGTGATGGGGTAAGGCCTTGGCTTTTCGGAGTGAGGCGGTGAAAGTAGTTTTCCTCGGGGCAACCAAGGGTATGGGGCGGGCGCTGGCGCGGCGACTGGCGCAGCGGGGCGCCGAGATGGTGCTGCTCGGACGCGATCGCGACGATCTCGAGCGTAGCGCCGCCGACCTGCGCGCGTATGGCGCCGCCAGCGTCGGCATCGGCGATTGCGACCTGCTGCACCCGGAGAACTTTGCCACCGCCTTCGATGCGGCGGCGCAGACAATCGACGGCATCGACACCGTCGTCGTCACCGCCGGCTTGTTCGCCACACAGGATGAGCTCGAGGCCGACACCGAGCTGACCCACAGGCTGCTCGCCGCCGATTTCACCAACACCATCTTGTTCTGCGAAGAGGCGCGCAAACGCCTGCTGGCTGCCGGCGGCGGAACGCTCTGCGTCTTCAGCTCGGTCGCCGGAGAGCGCGGCCGCAAGCCGGTGATCCTCTATGGCGCCGCCAAGGCGGGCCTATCGCGCTATCTCGAGGGGCTCGACCACAAGTTCCGCGAACGAGGACTGCGCACCATCACCGTAAAGCCCGGCTTCGTCCGCACTTCGATGACCGCCGCTTTGAAGCCACCGCCCTTCGCCGGTGAGCCGGATCAGGTGGCCGAGGTGGTGATGCGCGCCATCGAACGCGGCACGCCGGTCGTGTATGCGCCCGGAGTGTGGCGCTGGATCATGCTGGTGATCCGCACTTTGCCCCGAGCGGTGATGCGGCGCATCGGCTTCTAGCAGCGATGGCCCGCTTGCCCATAGGGCTGACGCTGGCGGAGATCCGCGGCGCGTTGGGCTTGCTGCGACGTCTACCGCTTTACGTTCGCCGACGTCTCACCTACGAGGAAGCGGTCGCAACCGTTCAGCGGCGCCTGGGGCAGCGCGCCGAAAACTTCTGCCTCCGCGTGCGCGAGCAGATCTGGCCCGAGCCGCACCACCCCTATCGCCTTCTGCTGGAGAACGCGGGCTACCGCGGCCCGAGCGAGATCGCGTCTCTGATTCAACAGGCCGGCCTGGAATCAGGCTTGCGCGAGCTGCTGCGACGGGGGGTCTATCTGACCGTCGACGAATCGCGCGGCCGTTGCGAAGTGCGGCGCGGGCGACTGACGTTCCGGGTGCAATCGCAACAGCTGCAAAATCCCCACACACGCCGGGAGATGATGCTGCAGAGCAGCGGCAGCAGCGGCCAGGCGGTGTCGGTTTCCTTGGACTTGGACAGCCGGCGCGAGCACCTCGCCAACATGCTGCTGACCAATGTCGCCGGCCCGATGTCGCCTCCCCCGGCGCGCAGCATGTGGACGATCCCGACTGCGGCGTCGATGGGGTTCAACCTCGACTGGCAGGTATGCTTCGGCGAGCCGATGTCCGGCCGTTTCTCGCTGATCGACCCCCACCAGCAGCAAGTGCCGCTGCGCGTTCGCCTGGGTAACTTGTGGCTGGAGCTGCTCGACAAGGTGCTGCGCCTGCGGACGCCGCGGTTACAGTATGCGCCGGCAGAGGATCCGGCGCCGGTGCTCGCGTGGATCGCTCGCGTCAAGCGCGACGGCCGGGTGCCGTCGATCTCCACCTATCCCTCGGCGGCGCTCAAGCTGGCCGAGGCGGCGGCGAGCGCCGGTGTCGATGTGTCCGGCACCTGGATCGTCTCGCGCGGCGAGCCGCTGACGCAGGTGCGCCGCGAGCGGCTCGAAGCCGCGGGGATGAGAGTTCAGACGATCTACGGGACCACCGAAACGCTCGCCGTCGCCTACAGCTGCGATCGGGCTCGGCTCGCCGACGAAGCACACCTGCTGGAGGACATGCACGCCATCATTCAAGCGGGCGACGACGTGCCGAGCCTGCCTGCGGAGACGGTGTTGTTCACCACCCTCAATCCGAAATCGGCGATGGTGTTGATCAACTTCTCCAGCGGCGACACCGCGGTGCTCGAGCACGGTGGCTGCGGCTGCCGCTTCGAGGAGCTCGGCTGGCGGACCCGGCTGCACACCATCCGCAGCTTCGAGAAGTTGACCGGCGCGGGCATGACCTTCGCCAGCACCGATGCGGTGCGAGTGCTCGAGGAGGTGTTGCCGCAGAGGTTCGGTGGCAGCCCCGTCGATTATCAGCTGGTCGAGCGCGAATCGGCCGACGGGCGGCCGGAGCTGGAGATTGTCGTCGATCCGGGCATCGGTCCGGTCGATGCAGCGCAAGTGGTGCAAGTGTTTCTGCAGGAGCTCGGCAGCTCTTCGGTAACGCAGCAATTGATGAGCTTGGTTTGGCAAGACGCGAGTATCGTTCGCGTCGTGCGCCGTCCGCCGGCACGCAACGCCGCCGGCAAGATCTCGTACTTCCGCAGTTACGCGGCGGACGGCGAGCGCCGATGACGGCAGGCGGCGGACGGGTGCGGCGTTTGGTGCTGGTGCGTCACGGCGAGACCGTCGGCGAGTCGAGCATCCGCTACCACGGTCGCAATGACGTTGCCCTCAACGATAGCGGACGCGAGCAGATGCGGCAGGTAGCCGAGCAGCTCGCCGGCGAGAGTTTCCAAGCGGTTTACGCCAGCCGGCTGTGTCGTTCCCTCGAAGCGGCGCAGATCATCGCGCCATCGCTGCCGCCGCAGGCGATTCCCGGTTTCGACGAGATCCACTTCGGCGACTGGGAAGGATTGACGCGTGAGGAGATCGCCGCGCGCGATGACGTGCTGTACCAGCGCTGGCGCGCCGAGCCCCATGAATTCGACTATCCCGGCGGCGAGTCGGTGCTGCGCTTCCGCGCCCGGGTGGCGGCGGCATGGCAGGAGCTCGAGCCGTGCCTGCCCGCGCGGGCGCTGCTCGTGGCGCACAAAGGCGTGATCGGAACGATTCTACTCGAGGCGCTGTCGTGGTCCCGCCAGCAGTTGGCCGAGTGGCCGATCGAGCTGGGCTCGGTCCACGTACTGACCCGCACCTCCGGCATCTGGTCTGTAGCTGCGCTCGGCAGAGCGCGGCAGGCCTACGAGTAGCTGCGCTCGGCAGAGCGCGGCAGGCCTACGAGTAGCTGCGCTCGGCAGAGCGCGG
>DASPMH010000311.1:0-3846 GCA_035627175.1 Terriglobales bacterium
TGAAATGCCGCTCGAAAGAAAAGCGCCGGGAGTGATCTTCCGTGAGCCGGTAAAAGAACCGCTACAAACAGGGCTGAAAGCCATTGATGCGATGATCCCTATCGGGCGTGGTCAACGTGAGCTGATCATCGGCGACCGCCAGACCGGTAAGACCGCGGTCGCGATCGACGCGATCATCAACCAAAAGGGCGGCGACGTGATGTGCATCTACGTCGCCATCGGTCAGAAGCGCTCGACCGTCGCCCAGGTCGTCGACAAGCTGACCAAATTCGGCGCGATGGAGTACACCATCGTCGTCGCTGCGACCGCTTCCGATCCCGCTCCGTTGCAGTTCCTCGCGCCCTACAGCGGCTGCGCCATGGGCGAATACTTCCGCGACAGCGGCCGCCATGCTCTGGTGATCTACGACGATCTCTCCAAGCAGGCCGTCGCCTATCGCCAGCTCTCGCTGTTGCTGCGCCGCCCGCCCGGTCGCGAAGCGTATCCCGGCGACGTCTTCTATCTGCACTCGCGGCTGCTCGAGCGCGCCGCAAAGATGAGTGCCGAGCGCGGCGGCGGCTCGCTGACCGCCTTGCCGATCATCGAGACCCAGGCGGGCGACGTTTCGGCATACATTCCGACCAACGTCATCTCGATTACCGACGGCCAGATCTTCCTCGAAACCGACCTCTTCTACTCGGGCGTTCGCCCTGCGGTGAACCCGGGTATCTCGGTGTCGCGCGTCGGCGGCGCGGCGCAGATCAAGGCGATGAAACAGGTCGCCGGCTCGCTGCGTATCGAGCTGGCGCAGTACCGCGAAATGGCCGCGTTTGCGCAGTTCGGCTCGGACCTCGATGCCGCGACGCAGAAGCAGCTCGCCCGCGGCGTGCGCTTGGTCGAGATCCTCAAGCAACCGCAGTACGAGCCGCTTCCCGTCGAGCGTCAGGTGCTGATGATCTACGCCGCGACCAAGGGTGAGCTCGACGACATCCCCGAGAACTCGGTGGCCAAGTACGAAGCGGAGCTGTTCCGCTTCATCGAGAACCGTCATCCGCAGGTGTTTGAAGCGATCCGCACCAAGCGCGAGCTCAACGACGAAGTCAAAGGACAGGTCGACCGCGCTCTCAAGGACTTCAAGACCAACTTCGCTGTTTGATTCCGTAGCCGAGCCCTCCCATGCCCAGCCTGAAAGCGATTCGCAAACGCGTGACTTCGGTGCGCAACACCCAGAAGATCACCAAAGCGATGAAGATGGTGTCGGCCGCCAAGCTGCGGCGGGCGCAGGACGCGGCCGTTGCGGCGCGTCCGTACGCGCAGAAGTTGACCGCCTTGCTCGCCAACGTCGCCGCTCGCGTCGGTACCTCGGCCAATCCGCTGCTGCAGGGACGTGAGGAGATCCGCACCATCCACGCGGTGCTGATTACCGCCGACCGCGGCTTGTGCGGCGGTTACAACTCCAACCTGATCCGCAAGACCGAAGCGTTCTTGCGCGAGCACGGTCGCGACAAGGTACGCCTGACCTTCGTCGGCCGACGCGGCTTCGATTATTTCAAGCGCCGGCCGGTCAACATCGCCGACAAGCACATCAATCTGTTCGGCGGACCGCAGCTCAGCCTGGCGCAGCAGTTGGCGCAACAGTTCATCCGCGAGTACGTCGAGGGTGAGACCGACGCGGTCTACCTGATCTACAACCAGTTCCGTTCGGCGCTGGTGCAGACTCCGGTTGCCGAGCAGCTGCTGCCGGTGCCGGCAGGCGTCGATGCCGCGGCCAACGCCGATAGCACCGACTATCTGTACGAGCCGGACGCGGGCCAGTTGCTCGACAACTTGACTCGCCGTTACGTCACCGTGCTCGTCCACCGCGCCTTCCTCGAGGCGGTCGCCAGCGAGCACGGCGCCCGCATGACGGCGATGGACAGCGCCACCAGCAATGCCTCCGAGATGATCGATCGGCTGACGTTGCAGATGAACCGCGCCCGCCAGGCCGGCATCACCAAAGAACTGATGGAGATCGTCGGCGGCGCCGAGGCTCTCAACGCTTAAGTAAGAGGTTCCCCTCATGAACATTGGCAAGATCACCCAAGTCATCGGCCCGGTCGTCGACGTCGAGTTCAGCGACGGCTCGCTGCCGCCGATCTACAATGCACTGCGGATCAGCAATCCCGCGATCAGCGCCGATCCATGGAACCTCGTCGTCGAGGTCGCGCAGCACCTGGGCGAGAAGACCGTGCGCTGCATCTCGATGGATGCGACCGAGGGCTTGGTCCGCGGCATGGACGTGCAGGACATGGGCACCGCGATCGAGGTGCCGGTCGGACCGGAGACACTCGGCCGCATTCTCAATGTCATCGGCGAGCCGGTCGACCAGATGGGCCCGGTCAACACCACCAAGCGCTACCCGATCCACCGCGAGCCGCCCAAGTTCGTCGACCAGGCGACCGAGGTGCAGGCGTTCGAGACCGGCATCAAGGTCGTCGATCTGCTCGCGCCGTATGCTCGCGGCGGAAAGATCGGTCTGTTCGGTGGCGCCGGCGTCGGCAAGACGGTGTTGATCATGGAGCTGATCAACAACGTCGCCAAACACCACGGCGGCTACTCGGTGTTCGGCGGCGTCGGCGAGCGTACGCGTGAAGGCAACGACCTCTATCTCGAGATGAAGGAGTCGGGCGTCATCAACAAGACGGCGCTGATCTACGGGCAGATGAACGAGCCGCCGGGTGCGCGTGCGCGTGTCGGTCTGACGGCGGTGACGGCGGCCGAGTACTTCCGCGACGAGGAAGGCAAAGACGTTCTGCTGTTTATCGACAACATCTTCCGTTTCACTCAGGCGAACTCGGAAGTATCGGCGTTGCTCGGCCGCATGCCTTCGGCAGTCGGATACCAGCCGACACTGTCGACCGACTTGGGCGAGCTGCAGGAGCGCATCACCACCACCAAGAAGGGCGCAATCACCTCGGTGCAGGCGATCTACGTGCCCGCCGACGATCTGACCGACCCGGCGCCGGCGACGACGTTCGCGCACTTGGACGCGACCACGGTGTTGTCGCGCGCACTGACGGAGATCGGCATTTATCCGGCGGTCGACCCGCTCGACTCGACCTCGCGAATCCTCGATCCTGGCGTCGTCGGCGCGGAGCATTATGCCGTCGCCCGTCGCGTTCAGGAGGTACTGCAGCGGTACAAGGATCTGCAGGACATCATCGCGATCCTGGGCATGGACGAGCTCTCGGAAGAGGACAAGCAGACGGTGGCTCGCGCCCGTAAGATGCAAAAGTTCCTCTCCCAGCCGTTCAGCGTCGCCGAGGCCTTCACCAATATCCCGGGCGCTTACGTCAAGCTCGCCGACACCATTCGCGGCTTCAAGGAGATTGTCGAAGGCAAGCACGACGACGTGCCCGAGCAGGCTTTCTACATGGTCGGCACGATCGAAGAAGTTCTGGAGAAGGCCAAGAAGCTCGCGGCCTGATCGCGATGAGAACCCCGTCCCAGGGCGCCAAGCCCTCGAGCCCCCAAGCCCCCAAGCTGCTTTCGGAGGCTTCCCTGCTGCTGCGAGCTTTCACTGCCATTTCGGTCGTGGTGCATCCCGAATGAGCGATTCCTTCCAACTGCGAGTAGTGACCCCGAGCCGGATGCTGGTCGACGAGCGGGTGCGGGAAGTCACCGCCCCCGGCACCGAGGGCGAGGTCGGCATTCTGCCCGAGCACATCACCTTTCTCGGCGCGCTCGACATCGGCATCCTGACCTATCGCACCGACCGCGGCGGCAAGCGCATCGCGGTGCGCGGCGGGTTCATCGAGTACGTCAACGACGTGATGACGGTGTTGGTAGATGACGCCGCCTTGCCCGAAAGCGTCAATGTCGAAGCTG
>DASPMH010000312.1:0-8748 GCA_035627175.1 Terriglobales bacterium
TCGCCGCCTTGCCGAGCGTCCGCCATGTCCGCCCGGCGGAGGAGCCGGAAACCCGCAAGCTCAACACCACCCAGGGCGACGTCGCTCATCGTGCCGCGGCGGCGCGCGCCAGCTTCGGCCTGCAGGGGCAGGGCATTCGCGTCGGCGTGATCTCCGACAGTGTCGACCAGCTGGTGACGCTGCAGTCGACCGGCGACCTGCCGGCGGTCACTGTTCTCGCCGGCCAGAGCGGCAACCCCGGCAGCAGTGAAGGCACGGCGATGCTCGAGATCGTCCACGACCTCGCTCCTGCTGCGGAACTTTTCTTCGCTACCGCCTTCGGTGGCCAGGCGCAGATGGCGGCCAATATCGAAGCACTACGCCAAGCCGGCTGCGAGGTGATCGTCGACGACGTCGCCTATTTCGCCGAGCCCGTCTTCCAGGGCATCATCGCCCAAGCGGTGACCAGCGTGGTCGAAGACGGGGCGCTCTACTTCAGCTCTGCCGGCAACGACGGCAACTGGAATGACGGCACGGCCGGGGTGTGGGAAGGCAACTTCGCCGATAGTGAGCTCAATCTGACCAGCGGGATGAAGCATCTCGGCGACATCCACAGCTTCGCCGGCCAAACCAGCAATGTCGTTGTTGCCGACTCACCCAGCCTGTTCACTCTGCACTGGTCCGATCCGAGCGACGGGTCGGCGAACGACTACGACCTCTACCTGCTCAATGCCGCCGGTAACGCGGTGATCGATGCGGCCGACTCCAACCAGGATGGCGATGACGATCCGTTCGAAGCGATCAGCTCCTCCAGTCGCAACGATACCGGAGCGCGCCTGGTGATCGTGCGCTACTCCGGCGAGCAGCGGTACCTACGTTTGCAGGCACACCGCGGTCGGCTGGCGCACAGTACGGCGGGGGCGATCGCCGGCCACAGCGCGGCTGCCGAGGCGATTGCGGTGGCGGCAGTCAGCGCCTTCGGCGCGGCCGTCCCGTTTCACGACGGCAAGGTCGTCGAGACCTTCAGTAGCGATGGGCCGCGACAGGTCTTCTACGATGCCGCCGGCGCGGCGCTCACTCCCGGCCATGTTCTCGCCGGTGGCGGGGAGATCCGCGCCAAGCCCGATCTCGCCGCCGCCGATGGCGTCGCTTGCGCCACCGGCGGCTTCAATCCGTTCTACGGAACCTCCGCAGCGGCGCCGCATGCTGCCGCGATCGCCGCATTGCTCTGGTCGGGAAAGCCGTCGCTGAGCAACGAGGAGGTTCGCAGCGCTCTCGTTGCCGGCGCAATCGATATCGAATCGGCCGGTCCGGACCGCGATTCGGGCGCCGGCGTCGTCGACGCGCTCGCGGCCGTGCAGACCGCGGCCATCACCCCCGTTCCAACGCTTACGCCGACGCCAACAGCGACGCTGACTGCAACCGCCAGCGCCACGGCGACAGCGACGGTGAGCGCTACTCGAACTTCAACGGGGACTTCAACTGTGACGGCAACGGCGACGCCTTCCGCCACCGACACCATCACCGCCACGCCAAGCGCGACGCCGAGCGTCACGCCGACGCCGTCGGTAACCGCCAGCGCAACACCGACGGCGACAGCCACGCCAACAGCGCTGCTCGAAGGAGGCTGCCATGCACCCGGCGCGCTGACTCGGTTGCGCCTGCGCGTGTGGAGGCTTGCCCCGCCAGCTGGCGACGATCGACTCACGGTCAGTGGCCGGATCGTGCTTGCCGGCGCCGAGGCGGGCGTCGATCCCGTGCAAGCGGGATTCGCGGTCGGCCTGTTTGCTGTCGATGGCTCGCCTCTTTGGCGGCGCGCAGTTCCCGCTGGCCTCGTCGCGGGGCGTACCCTACCGGGATGGACGGTCAGTCGTGCCGGCGGCAAGTGGTCCTATCGCGACCCTGACGATCTGGTCCCCGACGGGATCGTGCGTGTGGTGATTCGCCGGCTCCACGACGCCGGCCCCGGTGCCTACTGGTTCAAGCTGATCGGCAAGCGCGGCATCCTCGGTCTGACCGCCGGCGAACTGCCGCGCTCTTTGCAAGTCGCCTTCACCGCAGTCGAGGATCTCGCTACCGGACCATGCGCAGGGGCCGATCTGGCCGGCGGCAGCGTCGAGCAGCTCGCCCCCGAGCCAGCGGTGGCGAGCTGCCGCTGGCTCGGGCAGGTCGCGCTAACTTGCCGGTGAGCTGGCGTTAAGCTCGACCACTTGTTGGCCGGGCGGCACTTTGACGTAGAGTGTGCCGCCGGCGTCCTCCGTTCGCGTCCAGCCGCGATCGACGGCGTCGAGCTCGGCTAGGCTCGCCCGCTGCGGCAAGGGTACGGCGCCCAGGGCGATTTCGAAGACGCCGCCGTCGAAGCCGAACACCTCCCACAACACGCCCGAGCGGAACTCCGCGCCCGTGCTCGACTGCAAGCGCAGGAGAGCGCCGCCGAGCTCGACGGTTGCCAACCGGGTTCCATCGAACAGGGCGATCTCGCCGCTGCCGAAAGTTGTTCGAGCGGTCAGCACCCCCGCCGTCGTCGCATAGGAATCGACACGCTCCGGGAAATCGGTCGGGCTGAGCGTGTCGATAGTCGGCCGCAGCATCGGAATGATGTCGCCGACGCGCACGAACAGCGGCAGCTCGGAGAGCGGCGCTTCGACGGTAACCGCCGTGCCGCCAACGATGATTTCTCCCGTCCACCAATCGGCCCAGGCTCCCGCAGGAAAGGTCAGCGTGCGTGTACGCGCGCCGCGTTCGACCACGGGTGCGACCAGCAGCGAATCGCCGAACAGATAGGTGTCGTCGGGATGGACGCCGAGCTCCGGGTACGCCAAGCCGAGGGGCCGCTGGATGGCGCGGCCGTCGCTGGCGAGTCGCTGAGCGTAGGTCCAGAGGTACGGGAACAGCCGCAGGTGCAGGCGCGCGTAGATACGGTAGAGATCGAGCGACTCCTGGTCGAAGCCGTTGCGCTCGTTGAACTCCCAGGGCACGTCATTGCTGCTGGTGCCGACCTGCATCACCGTCGACAGTGCGGTCTGCTCGAACCAGCGGACGAAGGTCTCCTTGTCGGGCGGCGAGTGCTGGTAGCCGCCGGTATCCGATCCGTAGAAGGGGTAGCCGGACGGTCCGAGCGAGAGGCCCGCGATCAGTGCCGCCGGTAGCCCGCCGACGGCGACGTAGGTGTCCCCGTCCTCTTCGGTGATCACTTCCCGATGCTTGGCGAAGTTGGCGTCGAGATCGCCCGGCCAGATGATGCGAGCGTAGCGCTGGCCGCCGTACTTGCCGGCACGGGCGAGCAGAAAGCCGCCGCTCTCCGGCAGCAGCTCGGCGTAGGCGCGGTGATAGAGCGGCGTGTAGCCGTGGTGCATGGTGCGCTCGTCGCTGCCGTCGTGGAAGCGCCAGATGTTGCGGGCGCCGGCGATGCCGGGGACGACGTCCTCGGCGTAATCGAGCTTGAAGCCCTCGATACCCATCTCGATGTAGCGCTGGATCAATCCCTGCCACCATTCGAAAGCGCCGGGGTTGGTGAAGTCGATCGGCACGCCCCAAGGGTTGAGCAGCAGGCCGTTGCGCGGCGGCAAGTAACCCTCGGCTCGAGCTTCGGCCAACAGCGGCGCCGTGTCGTCGTCGTCGCGATCGAGATACGGCGTGTGCCACAGACCGAGGCGCAGTCCGAGAGCGTGCACCTTGTCGATCATCGCTTGCGGGTCCGGGTAGCGTGCCGGATCGAAGTCGAAAGTGTTTACCCCACTGGCATAGGGGCGATCGATCCACATGCCGGTGGTTGCCAGGTCGAGGTCGCGCATGGTCTCGATGTCGTTCTCGACCTCCGCCTGATCGCGATTCTCGTCGCGCCAGAGCAACGGTCCGAGCGCCCAGCGATCGGGTAGGACCGGGTAGCCGGTGACATCGTAGTAGTGGCGAGTGATGTCGAGGGGATGCTCGGCGGCGAACAGATGAAACGGCAAGCCTTCAGTCGAGGCAAAGCCGGTGCCGAACATGACGTCGACGAGATCCGCGGCTTGGCTGGCGACATCGAAGGAGGCGGGGTAGGGCGACTCGACGAACAGGCCCCAGCCGCGAGTGCCGATCAGCAGCGGCACCGGTACGTGGGCTTCGTTGTTGGAGCTCTCGATGGTCGAGTCGACCTCGAGCTGCATGGCGCGGATGCGGCCGCGATGATTGACGCTGTCGAAGTACTCGCCGAGACCATAGAAAGCCTCGTCTCGGGCAGCGCGAGGTCGCAAGCGGAAGATCGCGATCGGCGGGTCGTTGCCGTCCGGAGTCAGTCGCAGTGCGAAGTTGCCGTCACGACTGCGCTTCGCATCGAGTCGGGCGGTGTTGTTCTCGGGGTAGGAGAGCTCGACGCGGAAGCTGTCGCCGGCGGCGGCCACCACCCGCGCCGCGGTCGGGCTCAGCCAACGCAGCCCTGCGGGCGAACGCAACAGCGGGATGCCCGCCGCTATCGGATAAGGGTCGTAGTTCTGCTGCTGGTCGAGCCCGTCGACGCGGCCGAGTTGCAATCCGTCTGCCGGAAAACGCAGCAGCGTCTCTTCGGCGCGCCGCAGCTCGAGCGTGCTCGCGGCGGCATCGAAGCGGAGCTGATAGTGCTCGCCGAGGACCGGGTTCTGATCGACGACCGCTGTCGGCGATGGCGTAGGGGAAGGGGAGGCGGTCGCCGACAACGTCGCAGTAAAGGGAGGCGAGGGGCTAGGCGAGACGGTCGCCGTCGGCAAGACTGTCGGCATGAGGGTTGCCGAGGGGTGCGGCGTGGGCGACACGCTCGGCGTCGCCGAAGGCAGCGGGGCGGGCGGTTCGAGATCGTCATCGCAGCCGCTGAGTGCGGTAAAAACTACTGCGAGCATCGCCGCCGACCGCAGCGCGGGCAGTGTCCTGGTGCGCAGCGCTAGTAAGAAAATTTGCATCGAAAGCTCCTGGGTGGCGTGCGATTCAACCACTGCGCGGCGCCGGGCTCAACGGTGAAAAGAAGCTTGCGCCAATGGTAAAACCGTCTTGCACTAATCCTTGGAGTTGATAGGTTCGCCGCTAGTGAAACGCCTCTACTGAGCCGAACTGATTAAAGGAGGAGCACTATGAAGCGCTGGAAATTCTTGTGCGTAGTCGCGCTATTCGGATCGTTGTTGATCCCCGGATCGCAGGCGACAGCGCAAGATGAAGATTCGCGACCGATTGCCGGCATCGACCTCGGCATCGCCATTCCCACCACCGACAAGACATGGGCACGATTGAAGCTGGGCGCAACCGCGAGCCCGTACTTCGGCTACATGTTCGACAACAGCTTCGGCATCCAAGCGAACATCCACGGTCTGGTGTTCACTCCCGATGATGACGACATCGACGACCGCTTTCCGGACGCCTTCGAAGGTTACAGCCGCGAAGAAGATTTGTCGTGGCTACTCGGTATCACTGTCGGCCCACGTCTTTCGCTACCGTTTACCGATTGGATGGAGTTCTATCTGACTGGTCAAGGCGGCGTCTTCGGCGGCCTGAGCGGTCGGGTCAAGGACGAGTTCGACGGCGGCGTGTCGCTCGGCGGCGGCTTCGACTTCTACCTGACGGAACAACTCGCGTTGAGCCTTTGGGGCCGGTGGAACTATGTGTTCATCCAGCCCGACCCTCCGATTGCGGTGCAGAATATCCGCAGCGAGCGCATCAACGAGAACCTGCAGTACGTCACTGCCGGTATCGGCCTGAAGTTCGACTTCCGCGCGCCGGAAGAGGCTCCGCCGCCGCCGCCGCCGGTCGTTTCCAAGGCCCCGCCGACTCCGGCGCCGCTGCCTCCGCCGACCCGTCGCAAGGTCGTGCTGCGCGGCGTCCGCTTCGACTTCGACAAAGCCAACATCCGCTCCGACGCGCGCGCCACTCTCGACGAAGCCGTGCGCGTGCTGCAGGAGCAGGGTAATGTCGACGTCGTGGTCGAGGGTCACACCGATTCCCGTGGCACCGAGGCCTACAACCTGCGCCTGTCCCAGCGCCGCGCGCAGGCGGTCAAGCAATACCTGACCTCGAAGGGCATCGATGCCAGCCGCCTGACTGTCGAAGCCTACGGCGAGTCTCAGCCGGTGGCGACCAACGACACCGAAGAAGGGCGCGCTCAGAACCGGCGCGTCGAGCTGAACGTCAAAGAATAAGGTTCCGGCTCTAGAGGTGAGAGAGGCCGGTGGCGAAAGCCACCGGCCTTTCTTTTTGGCGCGCCCGCCTGATTTGCCTCGGTGGCGGCCGCCAAGTATGGAAGCGCATGCTGCCTAAGCTTGGAATCGTTCCCTTCTGGAAGAATTACGACCGCAAGACGGTGCTGCGCGCCGCTCAGATCGCCGACGAGCTCGGCTACGACTCGATCTGGATTCCCGAAGCGTGGGCCTACGAGCAGTTTCAGCTGCTCGCCGAGATCGCGCTGTCGACCAAGCAGATCAAGCTCGCTACCGGCATCGCTAATATTTTCAGCCGCTCGGCGGGGCTGCTGGCGATGAGCGCAGCCACTCTCGATGAGATCTCCGTAGGGCGGGTGATTCTCGGCATCGGCACCAGCGGCAAGATCGTCGTCGAGAACTTCCACGGAGTGAAGTACGAGAAGCCGCTGACTCGCTTGCGCGACACCATCCGCATCATGCAGGCGCTCTGGCGCGGCGAGCGCCTTACTGCCGAGATGAGCAAGCTGTTCGACCTGCACCACTTCAAGCTCGAGATGAACCCGGTGCGGACGAAGATTCCGATCTACGTCGCTTCGCTGCAGGAGAAGGCGATCCGAGAGATCGGCAAGTATGCCGACGGCTGGGTGCCAACCTTCTGGCCCTACCAGCATTTCGACGACGGCCTGCAGCTGATCCGTGCCGGTGCGGAGGAGGTCGGCCGCAATCCCGCCGAGATCGAGCTCGCCGCCTTCGTCGCTGTGGTGCCGATGGACGACGTCGCCACCGCACGCGCGATGATCAAGCCGGTGGTGTCGTTCTACATCGGCGGCATGGGAGTCTACTACTACGAGATGTTCTGTCGCTACGGCTTCGAGGAGAACGCCACCAAGGTGCGCGACCTCTACAACGCCGGAGATCGCCGCGAGGCGACGGCCGCGGTCAGTGACGAGCTGATCGACGCGATCGCGATCTGTGGCCCGGCGGATCACTGCCGTGCCAAGCTCGACGAGTGGCGCAGCCATGGCCTCGACAAAGCGCTGATCAATTTGCCGACCGGTGTGCCGATCGAGCTGACCGAGCAGATGCTGCGCACGCTGGTCGCCTGAGGCGCGAGCATGCTCGAGCGATCGGGCGCGAGCCCGACACCCTTGGCCTGTCACTTCCGCTATTGGATCCTGCCGAGCCTCGTCGTCGCTACGCTGATGGCGATGTACTTCACCGGGATACCCTCGCTGCAGTCGATCGTCGCGCCCCACATCAACCGCGAGCTCGGCGTGCTCGAGTCGATTCAGCACTTGCTGCTGTTGGCGCTGGTGGTGCTGAACGTGCGCACGGCGCTGCGCCAGAGCGAGGTCACCGGCCGGGTCCTGTGGTGGGTCTTTTCGACCGGCGCCTTGTTCATGTTGCTCGAGGAGCTCGATTACGGGCAGCACTATCTCGAATACCTGCGCGAGGTTCCGCTCGAGCATCGCTCGACGGTGCGCAGCTTGCATGACGGAGCGAACACGCAGCGGTTCAAGCTGCTCTCCGACATCATGGACATCGCCTTCTTCATCCTGCTGCCGCTGGCGGCACGCCGGAGCGATGATGCCCGGGTGCGGTACATCACTCCTTCGATCTATTCGATCGGCACGGTGGCGGCGAGCTTCGTCCTGTCTCGCACCGGACATCTCCTCGACGATTACGGCTTCGGCGCCGGCGGCGCGCTTTACAGCGGCCTCGCCGAGTTCCGCGAGGTTTTCACCTATTGGCTGTGGTCACAGTACTTTCACGAGCTACGCCACCGGACGATTCCATTCGTTCGCAGCGGCGGAGCCACCGAACGCGCCAGACCGCTGTAGCGGGCGCTCTCCGAGCGCACTTGGACCACCGCGCCGCCCCCCCCCGTCGGCTTAGAGAGCCGACGCTACAGCGGTGCAGTTACGCCGCTAGGTCGAAGCTTTCGACTATGTCGCGGAATTCCTGGCCGCAGCTGGCACGGGTCAGGAGATCGCGCAGGGTTCGCGAGCCAGGCAGGCCGATCAGGTAGCGAACGGCGAATTTGCGCATCAGGATCGTGCCGCGCTGGTCGCCTTCGCGCTCGACCATCGCGGCGTGATGGCGCAGCAGCAGCTGGCGCTGCTCCAACATCGACGGCGGCGCCGGAATCGGTTCGCCCCGCAAGGCTGCGGCAATCTCGCGAAATACCCACGGCCGCGTCAACGCCTCGCGCGCTACCATCACCCCGGCCGCGCCGCTGATCGCCAGCGCCTGCCGTGCCGCCTCGGCGCCGTTGATGTCGCCGTTGGCGATCACCGGAATGCGCACCGTTTGCACCACTTCGCCAATCAGATCGAAGCGGCAGGGCATGCCGTAATGCTCTTCGGCAGTTCGGCCGTGCACCGTTAGCGCTGCCGCGCCGCTGCCTTCGACCGCTCGGGCGACTTCGCGCGCGGTCCGCGCGGCAATCGTCGGACCGAGCCGAATCTTCGCGGTCACCGGCACCCCACCCGCACCACGCACCGCCGCAGCGACGAGCTCGCCGACCGTCGAGGGATCGCGCAGCAGCGTCGCGCCGGCGGCATGCTTGCCCATGATGCGCTTCTTCGGGCAGCCGAAGTTGAGATCGATCACCGACACCTGCATGCCG
>DASPMH010000313.1:0-6357 GCA_035627175.1 Terriglobales bacterium
TGTCGCTGGTTCGCAGCGAGCGCATGCACGAGGCTTTCCTGGCGGCCAACAAAGCGGGCAAGGTCGATCATTGGGGGATCAGCAGCCACCAAAACACCCGGGCGGTGCTACAGGCCGCGAGTGAGACAGGCTGGTACTCGTTGGCGCAGATCGCGATCACACCCGCGGGTTGGTACGACTGGACAACCCGGACCGTCCTGTCGGACTCACCCCCGATGGCGACGCTGCGACCGACGCTCGACAAGGCGCGCGAAGCGGGCATCGGCCTGATCGGCATGAAGGCCGGGCGCTACCTGGCGGGTAGTCTGCTGGGCTACGGACCGGATCGCCCGACCGCCTTCGACGCCCACTACGATGCCAAGCTGTTGCAAGCAAAGCTGTCGGCGTTTCAGCGCAGCTACGCCTTCGTGCGCGCCCACGGTCTCGATGCGGTCAACGCCGACAGCCAGTCGCTCGAGCAGCTACGCGAGAATCACCTCGCAGCCGCGACCTCCGATAGCTACTTCGCTTAGCGAGTGTGGCTGCGCTCGCCAGAGCGCGGCCACCGGCGCAAACTCGGCGCTCCCAGTAAGGTCACAGCGGCACGCTATCTCCGCTGTGATCGAGCGCGGCGCCTCCGACTCAGAGCAATCCAGCGAGGCCTATGAACCACGATGCCGTCTCATCGTAAGTCTGCGTAGGCGACCGACGGGAGTCATGGATGCCATTAGAAGGGGAGTCGCTGGGGTTGGCTGCGCTGAGTTAGGTATTCTTCCCAGTCCACTTCGGCGTGCTTCTTGTCGTAGTAGCCCTGCAGCGTCTGGCGTTGGCCGCGGTAGTCGAAGAGCGGCACGGCGTAGCCGCATGAGGTCTGCACCTGGCGCACCTCGATGTCGATCAGCTGGCGGGTGTGCGGCCCGGCGCGTTCGCCCAGCTGCGCTGCTAGCAGGTCGAACTTCTCTGTCTTGTGTCGAATGACCTGTGCTTGGCCGTACACGCGCAAGATCAGCGGGACGCGCTCGAAGCTGCAGAACATCAGTGTCAGCCGGCCCTGCGCCGCGATGTGCGTCGCGGTTTGATTGCCGCTACCGGGCCAGTCGGCGTACGCGAGCCGCTGCGGGCCGAGCACCGCCAGGGTGTCGTAGCCTTTGGGCGACAAGTTCGGAAAGCCGTCGTCCGCACTGCTGGCAACGAAGAACATGCGCTGCCGCGAAATGAATTCGATGTGCTCGGGTTCTAGGGTCGCGAAGAACTTGGCCATGGGCGGGGCGGTAGCACGAGCGCGTGCATGGAACGAGAGCGGCGCTGCCACATTCGTGGCTCTCATAGTGGCCGCCGCCAAAGGGCGCGCCCTGATTGGCGCGCGTCGGTGTTCTTGTCGGGTTGTGGTCGGGCGGGTGTGGCGGTTGGTGTCCGTGGACCTTCTTCCGTGGTCCTTGCTGGGTTGTTCTTGTTTTGGAGGGGTGAAGTGAGGTTCTTTGCGATCGTTCCTTGACCGGGGTTTCGCCGGGGGGCGATAAGGGTGGCCCTTTCAAGGAGTCACCATGCGAAGTTTCATCATCGCGATCGTTTTGCTGTTCGTGGCGCCCGCCGTCGCTTTCGCTGCGGCCGAAGACAGCCTGGATACCTGTCAGAAGGTGGTCCGCACCGCGGGGCAGAAATATGTCGCCGGCGTGATCAAGACCGTCGAGAAATGCCTGCAGCGGGTCAGCAAGGAAGTGATCGATCGGGGCGAGTCGGCCGACGGCGCGGCGAGCAGCTGCGGCAATGCCTTCGAGAAGTTGGAAAACAGTCTCGCGCCCGGCAAGGCGCTCGAGGGTCGTTTCCGCAACAAGGTCGCCGCGGCGTGCGATCCGTCGCTCAATCCGGCGCTCGAGCACAGCGAAGCGAACATTCTCGGCACCGGCCCGCGCGAGCTCCATGCCTCGGAGCTCGGCAGCTGGTGCGCCTGGTTCGGCGGCGACGGCTCGGTCGATTCCTTCGACGAATGGCTCGACTGCATGGTCAGCGCCAACACCTGCAGCGCGCACGTCGCGGTGTCGGTGCACTTCCCGCGCACGCTCGAGTGGCTCGCCGCCGTCGAAGCGGTGCTGGCGGCGGAGGTGCCGCCACCGGCGGACGCCATCACTGCCATCAATGCGGTGCGCGAGTCGCTCGAGGGCGGCGATGCCGATCTGATCAACGAGCAGCGCTGCGGCGCGTCGCTCTTCCCGGCGAGCGGCCAGACAACGGCCTACACGGCGATCCGCGGTGGGGCCGGCGTCGCTACTGCGGAGAACGAAGACGGCACATTGCGGCCGGGGACGACGCTGCGCTTCGCCGACAATGGTGACGGCACCATCCGCGACCTGAACACGGGCCTGATGTGGGAGAAGAAGGTGGCCGGCGATGGCCTCGCCAATCTCGGCAATCTCCACGATGCCGACAACGGGTACGTCTGGTCCGACATCTTCAACATGGGCAACGACAGCGTCTGGGATTGGATCGACGACATCAACAGCGAGGGCGGCACCGGCTTCGCCGGTTTCAACGACTGGCGGGTGCCGAGCCTGAAGGAGCTGCAAAGCATCGTCGACTACGAGAACAACAACCCTGCGGCCCCGGCCGAGCTGCACAACTCGGCGACCTGCGCCGGTTGCTCCGATCTCGGCAGCACCAGCTGCAGCTGCACCGACGTCGACGCCTACTGGTCCTCGACGACACGCAAGCAGAACATCGGGCAAGCCTGGACGGTCGATTTCAGCGACGGTGCGGTCAGCGCCAACGGCAAGGGTTCGGCCAAGGCGGTGCGGGCGGTGCGCCTGGGGCACTGAGCCTCGCCTGGGTCAAAGCTTCAGCACGATCTCCAGGTAGCCGAAATCGGCATCGTCGCCGGCGAAGATCTCCTCGACCGCCGCGCCGCCGAAGACGTGGGTGTAGTAGAGATTGGTGTTGAGGTAGCTGGTCCAGTCGTAGCTGAGCGTCGTCTCGACCAGCTGGAACAGATTGCGACGGCCGTTGGCCGGCCTTCCGGTGTAGCCGAAACCCTCGGGGCGATCGCGATCGGGGATGGTCGCGCCGGACCCCTGATACCACAGGTCTTTGCCCTCGCTGATGCGCAGATTGTGGAAATCGGTACGCCACAGCAATCCGGCCGTCGGACGCAGGATCAGCTGCACGAAGGCGTCTTCGCTGTTCATCATGTTGTAGAAGGTCGAGAACGAGTACAGCCGCGCCGTTGGCAGCATCTGAAAGAAGGTGCCGTGTTCGTCGTCGTCGGGATCGCCGTCGCCCGAGCCGCGGGAATAGCCGGCGCGCAGCCACGGCTTGCCGGGCAGCTTTGGCTGCCAGCCGATTTCGCCGTCGACCGCCCAGGCAGCATGGTCGAGTCGGCCCCATCGACCGCCCTGGAAGGCTGCCCAGGTCATGGCATCGAAGGTACCGGCGTCGCTCAGGCGAACGTAAGCTAGATGGGCGCCGCCGGTGTGCACTTCGACATCGGCGAGGCGCTCACGGGCGTCGTTGCGGACGGTCAGCGAGCGGTTGTCGGTCTTGGTCTGGTGCCGGCGATCGCCGTAGTAGGTGTAGAACAGCCGCGCATCGCTGACACCGTGGGTGTCGAGGTCAGTATGGGTGAAGCCGGTATAGGCGACCTCGACGTCCTCGAGCTGGTCCATGCCGTCGAGATCGAAGCCGCCGGCGGTCGGGCGCGACAACATCATCGTCAGGTTGAGCGGCGCCTGGTTCCAGCGGAACACGCCACCGTCGAAAGCGCGGCCGACGTGCGACCAAACGAACGGACCAATCAAGCGTTGCGAGATACGGATGTTCTTGAGCCAATCCATGGTCGGCTCACCGCTGAGCACCTCGTTGCCCTCGGCAAACTCGAAGCGGCCGAGCTTGAGCGAGGCGCCCGGCAGGCCGAGTCGTTTGATGTTGAGAAAGCCCTGCTTGAGGAAGAGGCCGGCATCGTTGCGCTTGCGATTGTGGACGAAGTAGGTGCCGCCCAAGCCGAGAGCCCCTTGTGGCGCGGGCGCCGTGGCGGTGGTCGGCAGGTCGATCAGCGCGCTGTTCTGCGCTTCGACGAAGACGTCGAAGGCCTCGTCCTTCCAGCGCAGCGAGGCACGCGCCATGGTGCCGATGAAGTCGTAGTCGTTATTCTGTGTGCCGTGCGGCTGAAACCAGTTCCAACCCTCCCAGCGGGTACGCAGGCTCGCACCGAGAGAGAGCTTCTCGGAGAGGCGATCGATGGTGATCTGCGCCGCACAGATCGGGGCGCTGGTAAGGGAGAGAATCACAATCGCGACAAGCCGCCGCAGACTCATGCAAACCTCCACTTCGGCATCCTTTAAGTCTCGACCATCGATGAACGTCCGTGCAGGTCCGTGCCGGCGGCACGGACGGGCACGGACTGACACGGACTTTCACCGCCACTGCTCCACTGCTTCACCGCTCCACTGCCAGGCGCCGGGATATGCACCGCGGCGAGATGTTGCGGCCGAAGACCTGGCTGACCGCGCCCGGCGCGGGCGTTGTGCAGATGCAGCGGGCGGCCGGTAACCGCGGCGAAGGCGACCGAGAAGCCGCCGTCGATCTCGATTGCGGACCCGCTCATAGCTGGGCCGTCGTCCCTCCGCAGCTTAGTCTGGCACAAAGCCAGCGGCGTCCATGATGCGGCAATCGACGGATGTCGCAATAGCCGTGGCGCGCGCGCCGGTGGTGGTCGTCTCTCCGCCAGCTCACGACGGGAATTTCATTGACAAATCACCGAGGCGACCGCTGTATGGACCGCCATCCCTGCCGCCGTCACGGCGTCTCGCCGAATGAGGAGGAATATGACGTTTGGCCGCCGCTTGCTCTTCGCCCCGCTGCTGATGCTGATCCTCTTCCCCTCTGTCGCGCTGGCGGCGCAGGGGTCGGAGAACTGCTTCGGGCCGGTGTTCACCACGTCGTTTGCCGACTCCGACACCACTACCGGACGGTTCGATCACACCATCCCTCAGACGGTGAAGACCTGCGGCGCCGGATCGCCGCAAGCAGGCAGTGGTCATGGCGAGGATCTGATGTATCTCTTCAATACGGCGGAGATCGCTGCGGTCAGTGTCACCCTGACTCCGACCGACAGCGAGTCTCCCGACAATCTGTCCCTGTATGTCGTCCGCGCCAGCTGCCCGACGGGCTTCGTCAGCAACGATTGCATCATCGGCAGCGATGCCGGTGGGGCAGGGGCAAGCGAGAGTGTGACTTTCACCGCCGCCGCGGGCGAGGATTACTTCCTGGTCGTCGACGGCACCTCGGGCGATGACGGCCCCTTTGACCTTGCCGTCGACGTCATCATCCTGCCGCCGGTGGATCATCTGGTCGGCTACAAGACCAAGGTACCGCGGCTCGACTTCAGCGGCGGCGCCATCGAGGAGAATCGCTTCCCGCAAGATTGGGTGGTGACCCTCGATGACGTCCATTTGCACGATGCCGCCGACGATCCGGAGAACTTCGTCGTCCGCAATGCCGCCAGTCTGCTGGTGCCGGCGAGGAAAAATGCCGAACCCGGGCCGGCACACCCTGAGCGCAAGTATCTTCGCTACGAGGTGAAACCGGGTCGCGAGAGCGTTGCTCCTGCCGGCGCGGACGGCAACTTTGCCAAGCCTGTGCGCCACATCTCGCGAATATGGCGCTTGGAAAATCAGTTCGGCACCGTCGAGGTCCTGTCGAAGAAGCTGACCAGCATGCTGGTGCCCGCCGAGGTCAGCTTCGCCGCGGCTCCGGCTGTTCCCGGAGATGCCACCCACTTTGCCTGTTACGCCGTGCGAGTGACGCGCTCGGTCAGCGCTCAGACTCCGGAGACCCAACCGGGTGCGGGGCAGGGCAAGTTCCGCAAGGATCTGCAGGCCTTCTTCGGCGAGGTGCTGTTCGACGATTGCGAGCGGCTGGCGGATGACAGTGCCCCGAGCTTCGCCGCCACGCCGGTGCAAGGCACCTGCCTGCTGTCGATCGCCAAGCCCGCCGAGCTGTGCAATCCCGTCGACAAGACCGCGGTCGAGCCGCCACGTACGACCAGCGCGGTGATCGATACCTCGCTTGCGGCAACGACGACCAGCTTGCTCTGCTACGACGTCAAGCTAGCCGGAGCCTTCACTGCCAGCGACGCGGCCGGAATCGCCGGTCGGCAGGTCGGCGAGCTGCTCAGTCCGCGACAGGTCAAGCATGTGCGCCGCAGCGAGAAGAGCGGCAGCGCGATCCTGATCCGGCCCGGCAATCAATTCCCGGGGCCGATCAAGTTGGACAGCAACAAGCTCGAGTCGATTTGCGTGCCGACGGAGGTAGTCGGCGTCGCCGTCGCGCCGTGAGGTGCGACCGTTGGTCGGCTTCGCGAGGTGTAGCTGCCGTCGGTAGACGGCG
>DASPMH010000314.1:0-3108 GCA_035627175.1 Terriglobales bacterium
AACATCGTCAATCTCCGACATGCCGGGCTGTCGCTGGCAACGGCGATCGCGGCGACGGTCAACCTGGGGGTGTTGCTGTCGCTGCTGCGCCGCCAGCTGCCGGCGATGCGCTGGCGCGATACGTTGCCGTCCGCCCTGCGCAGCCTCGTCGCATCCCTGGCGATGATCCCGGTCCTCGAGCTCGCCGTGCGCCAGGTCGACTGGGCCGGCGGTTCGTTGCTGTGGCGCGTCGCGGCACTGCTAGCCTCGGTCGCTTCCGGCGGTGCGGTCTACGCCATAGTGGCCGCAGCGCTGGGCAGCGCCGAGCTGACGACGCTACGGGAAATGCTAAGCCGCCGTATGTCCCGAGCGGCCTAGCCAGGCTGCCGGTAATTCCTGCGACCACCGTTTGCCGGGCAATCCGGCTCGGGCACAGCAGGATCCCGTGCCTCTGGCACAAGGATCGCTCCGGTTCGCCATCTGCCCGTACTTCTCTCGCACTGGAGCACATATGGCGATCAATTTACTAAAGGATCGAGGTACCCCGCTGGATCAGCAGAAGTTCACCTGGCGGGATCTAGTCCAACCCCCCTACAGCAAGCTCGATGACGATGCCTTTACCCGGGTACGCGTCATCTTGATGAACGGCATCGAATCGGAAGCGCTGCGCTTCGGTCACGCCTGCGCCCGGATGAACCGCGATCTGCAGATTCCCTTGGCGCAGATCCGGCGTATCGAGCAGCACCAGCAAACGATGGTCAACTGGCTCAATCCGGCCGATCAGTCGCCGCTCGAGACCACCATCGGCTTCGAACAGGTGGCGATCGAGGTCACCGCCAGCATCGCGCTGGTGGAGCCGGATCCCTATCTCGCCCAGGTCTATCGCTTCGGCCTGCTCGAGGACTTCGACCACATGTACCGCTACTCGGCGCTGATGGACCGCATCGAAGGCAACGATGCCAACACCTTGCTGCAAAGCTACACCGATATCCTTCCCGGCCGGCCGACAGCAGTGGAGCATCGTGCGCCGATCGACGATCTGCGCGATCCTTACCAGCGGGCCGCGGCAGCATTGGTGACCAAGCTCAACGCCTACACTTTGATGGCGGGCGAGCATCAGACGCACGACTACTACATGAACATCGGGCCAACATTTGCGGACCCGACGGCGCGCCAGCTCTATGCCGAAATCGCTTCAATCGAAGAGCAACACGTCACCCAGTACGAATCGATCATCGACGCCAATGAAACCTGGCTGGAGAAGTGGCTGCTGCATGAAGCGACCGAGGTCTACAACTACTACAGCTGCGTCCAGTCGGAATCGAACAAGGAGATCAAGGCGATCTGGGAGCGCTTCCTCGACTACGAGCTCGGCCAGCTCCGCTTCGTCGCCGAGCTGTTCGAAAATGCCGAACGGCGCGATGCGGCGGAGATCCTGACGGAATCGATGCCGGAACCGATCCAGTACGTCAGCCACCGCGAGTACGTCCGCAAGGTGCTGCGCGAAGAGGTCGACCTGCGCGCCGTCGGAACGCAATTCGTGCCTTCCGGTCAGGACACCGAGTCGCAGGCCTACCGCGATCAGCTCAACTCGGAAGGTTCGCCGACCGAGCGCGTCGCCGCCGGTTACATCTGGCGTCCGGGCACCGAGCTGGTGAAGCGCCTCAACGGTTTGCACGCGGCGTGAGCTCGGGACGGGAGAGAAAACATGAAAGCCAAAGGACCATCGATGGGTTTCAATAAGACGGGTATCGGCGTCGCTCCGATGCTGAGCAAGGAGATGATCGCCGGCATGGAAGAGTTTCCGCCGAGCTCGTCGGGCGACGATTCGGGCATCGCGCAGGAGCGCGTTGCCTACGCCGTCACCGGTGAGCCCGCGGGCTCGCTGCCGCCGCCGGCTTCCTTCAAGCAGGTGGCCAAGAGCGCGCTGCAGACCGTCCACGGTGCGCGTCCGAACCTGTTCGTCGACAAACTTGCCGAACGTCTCGCCTTCGAGCGGCGCGGCACGCGTGTCTACCAAGCGATCATCTCGAAGTTCGACGCCTATGGCACCTTCGACGATGGACCGCAGCGCGAGGATCTCGAGCAGATCTGCGCCGACGAGCTGGCCCACTTCCACATGTTGCGGCTGGTGATCGAGAACGCCGGCGGCGATCCGACGGCGGTGACGCCATCGGCGAACTTTCACGCCGTCGCGACCCAGAGCATGGTCAACGCGATTGCCGATCCCCGCACCGATTTGATCCAGGCGCTCGAAGGAGCGTTGGTGCTGGAGCTCTCCGATAACGACTGCTGGGAAGCGTTGATCGACATGGCCCGTTCCGCCAGCGAGGCCGACGCGGCGGAGCAGTTCAGCCTGGCGCTGGCCGCCGAACGCGAGCACCTGACCAAGGTCCGCATGTGGCTGGCAGCAGCGCACAGCCATGCGGTCGCGAGCGGTATTCCGCGAGAGGCTGCCGTGCCCTCGACGGAACCGACGCGCAGCCGCACCCGCGGTAGTCGCAGTGCGGCGGCGCACCGCAGCAGCGGCAAGCGCAGTAGCGCTACCACCACCGCCAAGACGGCCAATCGGTCGCGGTAGACGATTAGGCTCGGACTCTCGCCGTGGGCTCGAACCTCCCCCTGCCCCTCCTTAGACAAGGAGGGAGTAGGGGGAGGTAGAGGGAGATCGAGGGGTAGCTAAGTCGGGAGCAAGCTGTTAGCTCGCGCCGATGTCCGACACCGTTCTCTCGCAGCTCGACCCCCACGGCGTGCTGCTGGTCACCTTCAACCGGCCCGCCAAAAAGAACGCCTTCAACGACGAGCAGTGGGATGCCGCCGCTGCGGCACTTCGCCAAGGCCGCAAGGATCCGAAGGTGGCGGCGGTTGTCGTCACCGGCGCGGGCACCGATTTCTCCGCAGGTGTCGATCTGAGCTCGTTCGGCCAATCCCCACGGCGCCCTGACGGCCACGCGAGCGCGTACCACGCCTTCATGGCGGAGCTGATCGACTTCGACAAACCACTGCTGGCAGCGGCCAAGGGCGTGGGCGTCGGTATCGGCTGCACTATGTTGTTCCACTGCGACGTCGTGTACGTTGGCGACAGCCTCCGGCTGCGGATGCCCTTCGTCGCGCTCGGTCTGGTGCCGG
>DASPMH010000315.1:0-3555 GCA_035627175.1 Terriglobales bacterium
GGCTCCGGCGGATCGCCGGGATCGAGGTAGTCGAGGTCGACGAAGCAGCGCGCCATCACCTCTCGGTCGCCCGCGAGCATCGCCTTGCCCAAGTCGACGTAGGCGCGCCGAATCTTCTCGGGAAAGACGCGGATCGAGCCGAAATCGAGGATCCCCAGCTTGGGGTGAAAGGTGATCAGATAATTGCCCGGATTGGGATCGGTATGCAGCACGCCGTACTCGAAGATCTGCCGCCAGACGACGCGGAAGTACTTGATCGCAACCCAGTCCTTCATCGATTGATCGACGCCCGGGGCGAGAATCGACTGCAGCGGATAGCCGTCGAGCATCCCCATGGTCAGCACTCGCCGCGACGAGAGATCCGGATAGACCTCGGGGATGATCACCTCGTCGTCGTCGGCGAACATGCGCTGAAAGAGCGCGATATTCTTCGCCTCGTTGATGTAGTCGAGCTCCTCGTGCAGGCGCTCCTCCATCTCACGGTAGGCGTCGGAAGGATCGATCTTCTGCCGCAGGACGTCGCGACCGATCATGGCAAAGGTCTGCAGTAGCGCCTTTATGTTCTGCAGATCCTGCTTCACCGTCTCCTCGACGCCCGGATACTGCACCTTGACGACGACGTCGCCGCCTTTCTTCATGCGAGCCCGGTGCACCTGTCCCAAGGATGCCGCCGCAAACGCTTCGCGGTCGAAGGCCGCGAACAGCTCCTCGGGCGGTTTGCCGAGCTCCTCGACGATCTGGTTGCGGATCATCTCGTACTCCATCGGTGGCACCGACGACTGCGAAGCCGAGAGCACCGACAGCATCTCTGTCGGCAAGATGTCGTCGCGCATCGACAACATCTGCACCAGCTTGGTGAAAGCGCCGCGTAGCTCCTGCGAGCGCTCGACGATCTTGGTCGCCGTCTTGATGTGGGTGTCGAGCATCGCCTGCTGCCGCTTGTCGGCGGAGCGGAACGGCGACTTGATCGCCTCGAGCAGGTAACTCGACCCGACCGAGGTCGCCAGCTCGCCGACCTTCAAAACGCGCTTGGCGCGACCGCTGGTGATCTTCTTCGATCTCGACGGGGGAGTTGCCATGCGGCGGGATGCTAATGACCAGGGTCGCGGAAGTCGAGCCGCACCGCGGCCGTCACTTGGCGCGCGAGCGGCGCCGCGGCGGCGGCGAAGACGCCTCCTTCTCGCGGCGCGCAGCGACCCAACCGGGACGCTCCATCTCGCGCTTGGGATTGAAGTAGAGAGCGCCCGGGCTGACATCCTGACGCACCGTCGAGCCGGTCGAGATGTAGGCGTCGTCGCCGATGGTGATCGGCGCGACCAGCTGAGTGTCGCTGCCGACCTGCACCCGCGCCCCGATCGTGGTCTTGTGCTTGCGAAAGCCGTCGTAGTTGCAGGTGATCGTGCCGGCGCCGATATTGGTCTGCTCGCCGACCTCTGCGTCGCCGATGTAGGCGAGGTGATTGGCCTTGGTGCCGTCGCCGATCACCGCCTGCTTGGTTTCGACAAAGTTGCCGATGTGCACGCCGCGTCCGAGCACCGTCCCTGGGCGCAGCTGAGCGAACGGTCCGAGAATCGCCTCGCTGGCGATCTTGGCCTCCGTCATCATCACACCGGGCCGCACATGGACCCGTTCGCCGAGAACCGAATCGACGATCCAGGCACTACCCTCGATACGACACTCCGCTCCGATGATCGTCTTGCCGCGCAGGACCGTGTTCGGTCCGAGGATCGCATCCTGGCCGATCTTTACGTCGGGACCGATGTAGGCAGTGTCCGGATCTTCGATGGTGACACCCTGCTCGAGCCATCGGGCAGCGATGTGCTCGCGCTGCATCTGCTCGACGGCGGCGAGATCGGTACGCGTGCTGATCTGAGTGCCCTCGATCGGCTGCGCTTGGAAATCGCCGATCGGACGACCGCGGCGCACCGCGCTGGCGATGACGTCGGTCAGATAATACTCCTTGGTCACCGGCGACGGCCGCAGCTCCTTGATGGCCGCGAACAGGAAGAGCGCGTCGGCGCAGTACAGGCCGACGTTGACCTCACGGATGGCGAGCTGCTCCGGGGTGGCATCCTTGTGCTCGACGATCGCGGTGATGTCGCGGCGCTTGCCGGCGGGAGATCGCACGATCCTGCCGAAGCCGCCGGGGTCATCGACGACCGCGGTCAGCAGCGACACCGCCGCTTGCTTCCTGCCGTGCGTCCGCACCAAGCCGGCGTAGCTCTCGCGGCGCAGCAGCGGCAGGTCTCCGTTCACCAGCAGCAGATCGCCGCGGAACTTGCGCAACGCAGACGCGGCCATGCGCACCGCGTGGCCGGTGCCGCGCTGCTCTTCCTGGGCGACGAACTGAACCCCGTACGGGGCGCAGGCGGCGCGCACCGCTTGCTGCTGGTGGCCGACGACGACCACGATCGGGTCGATACCGAGCTCGCGCAGAATCGACAGAGGATAGCCAATCAGCGGCTTGCCACCGAGGAGGTGCAGCACTTTGGCGCGCCGCGACTTCATTCTGGTTCCGAGGCCGGCGGCGAGAACGATCGCGCCGACGGGTCGCTTGGTTTTCACCCGGGTAGCTATGCGCGGCCTAAGCGCGCAGTCAATCGCCAGCGACGGCAGCTACGTTGCAATTGATGCTGGTGGCAAGAGCTGATAGCGACCGGGCAGGAGGAGCTGGTCGATGCCTACCGTCTACTTCGTCAAAGAGGGGCGCGCCATCGAGTGCCCGGTCGGAACCAACTTGCGCGATCTCGCGCGTGAGAACGGAATCCAGCTCTACGTTTTTCCCCACAATCTCGGTCACTGTCGCGGCTTCGGTCTGTGCGGCACCTGTCGGGTCAAAATCGACGAGCCGCGCGCGGTCTCGCCCCGTACCGGCAAGGACGAGTGGAAGTGTGCCTGGGAGGGCGAGCACATTCGCTTGGCCTGCCAGACCAAGGTGCTCGCCGATCTCAAGGTCTACACCACGCCGCGCAAGATCCTGGCTTGGACCAACCACGGCACCTACGAGTGGATGAAGGAGCTCGAGTAAGTAGTGCCCCGTGGGCGCTCGGAGAGCGCCCCCTACAGCGAAATCAACTGCCGGTAGGCGCCGCGGAAGTAGACCAGCGGCTCGCCGTCGGTCGCATCCCCGGCCTCGACCTGCCCGACGAAGATCGTGTGGTCACCGCCGTCGATCACCTCGGTAGTGGCGCATTCGAGATACGCCAAGGCCTCGGCGAGGTGAGGCACGCCGAGGGAGCCGGCATGCACCTCGACCCCGGCAAATTTATCGCCGCCCGAGCGCGCAAAACGATTGGACAGATCGTCCTGACCGGCGGCGAGCAGGCTGACGCAGAAGCGGCGGCTGCTGAGCAGATGCGGCAGGCTCTCGGCCCGCTTATCGACACAGACCAGCACCAGTGGCGGCTCGAGCGACACCGAGGTGAAGGCGGTGGCGGTCAGACCGTAGGGCGTGCCGTCTTCTCCGACCGTGGTGATGATCGTGACTCCGGCGGCGAAGCTTCCCAGCACTTTCTTGAAGCTCGGCTTGTCGATCGCCATGGCCGAGACATGATC
>DASPMH010000316.1:0-5463 GCA_035627175.1 Terriglobales bacterium
TTCCGCGATGCGCACGCTGCTGTCGCTTGTGCCAGGCACGCACGTTCAGGCGTACAGCGCGAACCTCGCAACGTGGTCGGGCATTGCGCCGGGGAGCGGTGTCGGGACGTTTCTCGCCACGCCCTCGGGCGCGAATCTCGCGGCGGCGCTGACGACGGCACTGCCGCCGAGCAAGGGAGGCACCGGGCTCACCTCGCTTTCCGCGAACGTGGTGTCGCTCTTGGGCGCGGCGGATTACTCTGCGATGCGGACGCAGCTCTCGCTCGTGCCTGGCACGCACGTTCAGGCGTTCAGTTCGACCCTCTCTTCGTGGGCAGCCAAGACTCCGCCAAGCGGCACGGTGCTGGGCACAACTGACACGCAGACCGTCACCGGCAAGACGATGAGCGGCGCGAGCAACACGTTCTCCAACATCCCGCAGTCCGCCGTCACGAGTCTCACGACGGACCTCGCCGCCAAGGCCCCGCTCAACCCAACGCAGCCGGACCTCGCCAGCGGCACCGCGCTCACCATTGGCGAGCGCTACTACGATGACTTCTCGGCGAACCGCACGCTGACCTTTAGCGGCACCCCGGCTTCCGGAAACTCGGTCGTGTTGCGCGCGAACGTCACCGCGGCAACGACACTTACCGTGCCGACGAGCTACCGGCTCGGCAGCTCCAGCAGCACCACCAGCGTCTTCCTTCCGCCCGGAAACCATGAGGTGTCGTGGGTCTACGCCGACGGCAAATGGTGGATGGCCGACAGCTCCGGCCAGCTATATAACTTCTCGGGCACCACGGCGCCCACTGTGAATGACGATGCCGGCGACGGCTTTTCCGTGGGCTCGGTGTGGATCGACGTCACCGGGGATGCCATATACTTCTGCGTCGATTCCTCCACCGGTGCGGCGGTGTGGGTGTCCGCCGGTGGATCGGGTTCGACGCGCGCCAGCTTGAGTCTTGATACCACCGACTCGCCGCAGTTTGCGGGCATCAATGTCGGCCACGCGAGCGATACCACGATTACGCGCGTCGGCGCCGGTGTCGTTGCGGTCGAGGGCAACACGCTCGCGACCGTGGGTGGCAATCTCGGCGCGGCGACGGCGACGAAGCCGGCAGCGAGCGACAGCAGCGACAGAGTACCGACGACCGAATGGGTCCAAGATGAGCTGGCCGGAGTCGGCGGCGCCAGTGTGCCCACGAACGGTTTGATCCTGTGGCCGACATCGATGCTGGGTTCGTTGCCGAGCGGCTTCCTCGAAGCGGATGGGACCGAGGGAACGCTGAACATGACAGCGATCGGCGACGGCACATGGATCCAGCGAACCACCGGCCTCCCGCCGGAGTTTGATTCTGCGGCCCTCGATGTTGACGGCGAAACGTTGAGCATCGTGTTCAATGAAATCGTCACTGGAACCGGGGGAGGATTCACGCTCACGGCCTCTGGCGGCGCGGTGACGCTCGGGTCGATCAGTGGCACTGGAACCACGACCATCACGGCGACCACCAGCCGCCCAATCATCGACTCGGAAACGCTTTCTCTTGCCTATGCACCCGGCAATTGGGCCGACGCACTCGGGAACGCATTGGCTGCTTTCAGTGGCGAAACCGTCGACAACAACTCCGGCGAAAGCGGCGCCTTCTCTTCGTACTACTCGGCCGAGTTCGACGGCACGAACGATTATCTCACGCGCGGTGGTGGGCTGACAGGCGCGTCCGACACGACTACGGGCACGGTGTCGTTTTGGCTCAAGATGCTGGCGGGCAGCACCAATTCTAACACCTATTACGTGTTCAATTCCCAGAGCGACAACGTGCGCGTGGCGAGGCAGTCATCCGGGCAATTGCAGTTCTTGGTGCGCAACACCAGCGGGACGGTTATCCTGAACATCGCCACCAACAACAGCGCGTTCACGAACAGCAACGGGTGGCATCATGTGATGGCGTCATGGACGCTCACCGGTGGTTCGGAAGCGGCGCACATCTACGTAGATGGAAACTCACAGTATAATCAGACCACGCGAACCGCCGGAACCTGCGATTACACTGACACAAATTGGAGTGTCGGCCGGAGCACATCGGCAGACTCCGGGAAGCTCGCTGGGCTGATCTCTGAATTCTATTTCTCTACCGCATATACGGACCTTTCCGTCTCCGGCAATCGCGACAAATTCTTTAGTTCAGGGACCAGCAAGCCCGCCGGGGATTTGCTCACCAACGGCGCGCCGACCCCCATCATCTACCTGCGGAACCAGGTTGGGGCGTCGCCAGACTTTCACACCAATGCGGCGGGTGGCGGCGGGTTCACTCTCAATGGTACCCTGGTCGATGGAGGAGCTGATAAGCCATGATGACGCGAACTCTTCTCTTCTGCGCAGGTATCGTGGCAACTGCTGTCGCGGCGGATGTCATTCCTGACGACCGCAAGCCGCCATCTTGGGAAGTCAGCGTCGCTACCGGTGTCGAGGGCGGCATAGACGCAGTGACGTCATCGTGGACGATTGTGAATGCCACCACTGCAGCCACGCCGATCCTGACAACTAACACGGCGGCGCAGAACACGACCGCGCTCAATACAATCAAAGCTACGGCACCAACACTGGACAAAATCATCTTTATCCCGGCGGGGGAGTACCAGTTCACCACAATCAGTCCGGGAACGAGGCAGGAAATCCGCGGCGACGAGATGTTCGAAACGACGCTCCTGACCAGTGGTGGAGCGAGCATTGGCCAGAACCCGACTTTCTCGGTTCCAGGCGTCGCGCATGCACACAATCCTCAGGGTACCGTGTCGGAAGGATTCACTAGGAACTCCTATACTGTAGTTGTCGCGAGCACGAATGGTAAGCCGTTCGTTGGACAGAGACTCGTTCGATTCCTGGTCCCGCATGACGGCGATGTACCTACCATCGGGGCGACATATTGCCGGTCGTTCGTTACTCTGGTCGATTCCGTCACTGGAAGCGGGCCGTATACATTGAACCTGGACACGCCAGTTCCTGCCGATTTCACTACGACAACCGCAAGCCCGGTTTTAGCCGAACAGGCGCAACTGGCAACCGTTCAGAAGGCTGGGTATCGCGACCTTACCATTAAGGGCAACGGTTCGGGAGGGTACATACAAAACGGGCTCGTCTTTGAGGGAGGGTGCAATCTGTGGGCGAAGAACGTCCGCATAATGAACCATACCAACTACGGAGTGAAGCTCGGCGGGCCTGGTTCTCGCTACGAAATGACGGGATGCTTTATTCAAGGCCCACTACCCGTCCCTACTGGGAGCAGCAAAGGGGGCATTGAGGTTGCTGTGGTCTCTAACTGCGCGATCTACGACAACATCACATATCGTTCAGGCCAAGGAGGTGGGATCTTCGGCCAAGCGGTCAATGGGTCCACAGGGAATGTGTACGCCTACAACGCGTTCGTGGAGGATCAGACCGGTGTAACCGGAAACCACTTCGCGCATCCCACACTCAACCTTGTCGAGGGAAATTGGATGCCGAATGCGCGAAATGACAATTATCACGGAAGCAACTCTCACGACACCTACGTGGGGAACGCGATCACCGGAATTCGCGTGCCGGATACGACAGGCTGGAACACTGCGACTGGTCTCCCAACAAAGCATCTCGCCTCAATGGTTACTGGGACGATTACCAGCTCAGGAACCGGTGCGGCGGGAGGCTACTGCGTCGCGCTGCTGCGCTGGTCGCGGGACATGCAGCTCATGAATAATATACTAGGCTGCCCTGGCTGGATCACGGCGGATACGAGCTACATCGGTCTTGGCTACCCAAACATTGGGACCTCTGGGTTCACCGTGAAATCTTCTTTTAATGGATACCTCGGGCTGTCTCCGGACCGAGATTGGAATACCACTACAAAGCTTCGGTGGTCGTGGCCCGGTGTCGTCATCTCCAGTTCTCCAGTGGACTCCAATACGACGGCAGTCACGATCGACATGACGGGAGCACCAGGTATCGAGAAAATCGACGAGCGAATCCAGGATGCAAAGGACAATTTGCAGGCTTATGATGGTGGGCGAGTATCCTTCTCGATCAATTGGGGGACATCTTCGTCGTCGGCGCCGGGCTACACTGGGACATTCCTTACGGGCGACAACTACCTCGTAATAGAGACTGATCAGACGATTCCTCCAAATGACGAACCCGTCACGGTCTCGGTATGGTCTACCGGAATGCAGACCTTGGACATGGATGTCATCGCTTCAATTATCGCGCGGAACAACTATCGAGTCGACACTGGGGCTTTGCTGACTCAGGCGAACGTCGACGGGATGACTACAATGCCGGACAACGGCACATTGCAGAGTGGCGAGACGATTGCCGTGTCCTATGCCTTCCCGTCAGGACACTCGTTCGGGGGGTTCAGCACCGTGACGAAGAGCGTCGCCATTAACAACATCGCCGCAGGTCAGCGGTTCCTGAACTGGATTCAAACAGGAACGTTCGAGGCGCCAGGGGACAGTGAGCCAGCTACTTATTCCGTCGGCGGCTCGCGACCGAGGGTTGGGGCGATGCGGCGATGAGCGACCAACATTGCCGCGAGCGTGGCCAACAAGCCGCCAGCCATCGCTCCATCGTCTGGTACGGAATAGCTGTAGGTCAGGGTGATTGTTGTGTCGGTGCTGAGTCCTGCTCCACCAAACATCACGAAGGCGTCCGCCGAAGTGTTGAAAATCAACCTTCCGCCATTACTGCCGGCGAACGGCTCCAAGTCGCTCGGCAAGGTAAATGTGCGGACGTAGTGTTGAGCGACTGTCCCAGCGAAACCCACACTTTTGTTGGGTTCGATCGTGTACGTGGGAGCCGGCAGCGGCGTGGAAATAGTCAATTCATGGAAGAGTGCCTCGGGACTGTCGTCGATGAGCAAGAAACGCGTTTTGATGTCGGTCGATGGATTCCAGTAAAAGGGACTGATATACCACTCGTAGGTGGGGTCGTTGTAGGGGTTCGACTCCGCCAAAATCAGGGTGGCCGTGACCTGTGCGTCGAATTGCACCGACAGCAGGGTGCCGCCGGGGACATCGAACAGATCATAGATGTGCGTGTCGTGCAGCGAGAGTGTCCCGCCAGGGGCGCTCAAGTGGAGGCTGCTCGTGAACGTCTGCGCGTGGGTGAGCGGCAGGGCTGTCGCGCGCGGCAGCAGACACAGCAAAGCCAGCACGGCACAGCCGCGCAGAGGAGTCATTTTCATAGGGAAGTAAGCAAGCGGACGCTGAAGGGTAGGATTGGAGCCTCTTGTCTTCGCCGGGCGGCTGCAACCCCGAATCCAGTCTGCTGACACGCTCCTCCCATGGCCGAACAATACCAGGTCAAGATCACGACGCAGGGCGATCCGAAGGGCGCGGACAAAGTCGCCGACTCGCTGAACAAGGTCGCGAAATCCGCGGGCGACACCAGCAAGCAAACCAAGGAATCGGCGAAGAACCTGAACGAACTGGGTGAGGCATCCGAGAAGGGCG
>DASPMH010000317.1:0-6057 GCA_035627175.1 Terriglobales bacterium
GCAAGACAAGTTCGATGGCGGCGCCAACCCGGCGAAGGGGTGCTTCGCGAAAGTCGAAGCGAAGCAAGATGCCGCCAAACCCGAGACCGTTTGTCCCGTCGAGGTGTCGGTGGCGACGGCCGAGAGCCGCGTCGATCATGCAGTGGAAAGGCTCGCTTGCGGTCTAGACGACGACAATTGCCCGTGTTGCAACGGACGCTGCCAAGGCGCGCTGGAGGACTCCACTTCCGATGCGACCGTCGACGTTGCGAGCCAGGTCGTTTGCGGCAACGTCTACGACGCCCGCACCTCGATCCATCAGCCCTGTGAGAGTACCTGCGGCACGTGCAGCTTCGGTGAGACGTGCATCGATGGCCAGTGTCAGGCCGAGACGCGCGGCCGGCGTTGCGTCGCGGCGTATCCCGCGCCAGCGTGCGCCAAACCTGGAGGAAGCTGCAGCATCCTCGTCCTGCCTTACCAGACCTCGACTCCCTTGAGATATATTTTCATGGACGTCGATGGGTACCAAGACGAGCCGCTGTGGGTTCACGTGCGGCCATCGCAAGACATCACCGCATTGTACGATGATGCACCAACCGGCGCCCCGAATGATGCTTCGCCGGGTTCTTTGACGCTGTTTTCCTGCGATGCCACGAACGGCAGTTTCTATTTTCCGAAGTTCGCCGAATACACAGTGCGCACCAATGATTATGACGCGAATGGGGTGCTGACCGATCTCCTCCATCTCGACGCGCATACGACGAGGCTGGTGGACTCCACGAACTGTAAAACATTCGCCGCAGGCCCGGTCATTGAGGGGTTCAGACTGTCGTACGACCAGGACGGACTTTATTTGAAGTTTCTGCCGAACCCCGGTGTCTGGGGAGATCACATTGCCGAATTTGTCATGCTGGTAGACGATTCTACTCTGCGAAGCGCCGGCCAAAGGAGTCTGCCGTATACGGCCTTCGTCTATCGCATCAACATCCGTCAGCGCACGACGCCGACCAGCGAGCCGTAATAAGAAAGGTCGACGATCTCCGCTGCGCCCGGTCCCCATGGTGAACGAAGCGCTGTGCGCTAGGGTGACGCGGGCGTCGACATCTGGCTTCAACACGCTGCGCACGATCTTTTTGTTGCTCGCCACAATCTGCTGCGAGACGATCGCGTCAACTTATGGCCGCGCTGCGTAACGAGGTAATCCTGACCGCTGTGTTTGGCGACCACGCCGAGCGCTTGGATCGGTCCTTCACCAGCTTTGCTCACCATACCAAAGCCGAGCTGCACGCATTGGTCATCGGAGAGTCGTTGCCCAAGCGTCGTTGCGGCAATGTGCGGTATCACTTGGTCGCACCCGACCCGACCTTCGGCGACGCAGGTCCGGGACAGAGCGGTAACGACGCCGAGTCGAAGTTCCTTTTGTCGTATCGCAACGTCTGTTACCGGCGTTGGGAGTATATCGATCAACTCGGGGCGGATTATTGTTTAGTGGTCGATGGCACCGATGTTCTGTGTCTTCAGGATCTGCCGCCCGTTCGGGAGCTGCTTCGCGGTGCCGCTGTAGCAGCCTGTGTCGAGCATGTCAGCCACTACTATTTGAGCGGTCAGGGCTATACGAGCAACTATCTGAACGCCGGCGTTACGTTCTGGGATGTGGCCCAATCGAAACAGATGCGGGCGGAGATCCTGGCGCTGGGACGGTCACGGTTGCGATGTCTGGGGGATGATCAGTGGGCGTTCAACGAGATCGTTCAAGCCCGCTATTACCAAGACCTCGCCATACTTCCGTGTCAGTTCAATTTTCGAGCTTACCTTGGCCGGCCGGTTCCGGGCTGGCCATCCGTTGCCAAGCTCGACGGAGTTCGAATCTACCATTGCGGCGATTGCATCGAAAAGGCGGTCGCGCTGCCGCCAGTGAAGGGAACCGCCGAGCTCGTACGGCAACCGCCCCACCCTGACCCACCTGCCCGGTCGCTCCAATTCCAACGCCCTTATCGCTGGGTCACCTACGGCACCGATGGGCATGGCGGTCCGACGGTTACGAGCTAGAAGATTCAGCCGCTCTGCGTCGTCCATCCGCAGGCGGAGTGCCCCACGTCCCGGTGCTGAAGCTCGCGAGGGAGACGTCGTCGTTGCCGTCGACATCGATCCCATGGAGTATGGCAACGCCTGCAAGCCCTCGAAAGCCCGCCAGCGTTCCTGTCGACCCACCCCGCTTCAACTGCGCGTCTCGCGAGCTTGCACAAGTGGCTGCCGGACGCGGAGCGCTACTTCGCTGCGGCTCAGCAGGCGCCCGTCCAAAAGTTTGGCGAACAGCGGCGCAAGTGAATTCTGGTCCATCACCGAGCTCGGCGATATTCCTCGCTGACGGCACGCAAACGCGATACGCCGACCAGTTGAAAAGCGCACGCGCCACCTGAGCGCGCTCGGAGAGCGCACGCTACGGCGGAAATCTATGGCGTGACACACTGGGTGAGGGGCCGCATCTTCGATCCGACGGCGCAGCCAAACGCTTCGCCGAACTCGGGCAGCGTCGCCAAGGCGGCGTTGATGCGGGCGGGGCCAGGTGGGTGAACGGCGTGGAGCGCCTGTAAATCTTCCGCCACGCTAGTGGGCGACTGACACCAGAGTTGGCTGTACGCCAGGAAGAATGCCTGTTCGGGCGACCACCCCGCGATCGCTTCAACCGACGGTTGCTGCTTCTGCCATTCGCGCAATGCGGCGAGCGCCGACCTCAATCCGATATGGTCCGCCAGCGCTTCCCGCGCGCTGCGCTCGACCAGCCGACTGAGCTGCCGTGGATCGCGGGCAATCTCTTCCGGAACGAAATCGCGTAGTTTCTCGGTATAAATGGTCGAGACGCATTCCTCGCGCGCTTCGATGCCGGCCATCGTCCCTTCGCGCCACCAGCGCGAGAAGCCACCCCCGGCGGGATGAAAGCGACTTTGTCGGTCGACGCTGTGCCCGATCTCGTGGCCATAGATGGCGCCGAGGCGAGCGAAGTTGATCGGCGCGGGCAATGCCGCATCGAAGAACGGCGGTCGCAGCAGGATGCGAGAGATCGAAATATCGTTCGCAGCGGGACTATATGAGGCGCCCAGTACGAAGGTGCGCAAGGCGAATGGCACGACGGAATCGCTGGTGCCGGCCGCGCGCAGCGTGCGCTCAGTCCACCAGCGCTGCATCGCCACTCCGTTGGCGAACCAGTCGCTGTCGAGCATCGCGTCGCCGTCATACTCAATGGGAGCGACACCCAGGTTGAGCTCGATCGATCGAGCTTGCGGGCGATCTCCGCCCGCTCCGGCTCGGGAAACAACGGCGCAATAGACTGCGCGCTTGCGTGCTTCACTGCGGCGAGCTGGCGCATGGCAACTTCGGGCAGCGCGTGAATCCCGTGCTGATCGGCGAATAGCCGATCCAGCACGCTTGGGAACATCCAATCGACGAGGCTGACACAGCGCGCCCATACCGAATCTCGACTCTCCCAAACCAGGAGCCCGCCTGGGACCTCGAGCGTCAGCGACGGCACGATCGATTCGACGAACGGATCGAATGTCTGCGCCACGCGCCAGCGCAGATAGGCCCGCACGACATCCGGTCGATGCGCATCCACCGCCGCGCCGAGCCGGGCGAAAAATCTCGCCGGCCACAGCATGACAGGTTCGTCGCGCGGGTGCTCGAGCGCTGTAAAATAGGCATCCCAATCCAGCCCCGGCGCGGTCGTCGACAATGTCTTGCGGTCGACGACCGCGACCTCTTCCGGCACGAGATCGCCGCCGTGCTCCAAATCCAGCAGGTTCGCTAGTGCGGCGGCGAACGCAAGGATCTCACCGGCGGCCGCGGTCCGTTCTGGATCGACTGCGGTCAACTCATCCATCGTCCCAGCGATCATGCGCTCCCAGCCGCGCTTGAAGACCGCTGCCTCCATGGTGGACGTCGTCAGCAGGTACGGCGAGAAGGTATCGGCAGCTTGTTGCAGCGCCAGCAGGTTGCGCTGACCGCCGCGTGGATCCGGAAAGACTTTGGGTTCGAATAAAACGGCAATGCCCCGCCGATGTAGCGTAGCAAGCGCTCGCATCAAGGAAGCTCGATCAGTGATCGCGTCGATATCAGCCAGGATCGGTGCGAAAGCCTCGACCGCCGGTCGCCGCGGCTCCGCCACGCAGGAGCGCAACAAGTCCCTTGCTGGGCGCAGGGGTTCCGCAACGCGCGTCTCGTCTGTGACTGCGAGCCCCTGCCATATAGCAGCATACGCCGCGGCACGCGCCGAGTGCGGGGTGGCGCAGATCTTTCGATTGCGCCTGACAGGCATAGCGATAGAAATCGCTACAGGGCGCCCCACCGAGTTTCGCCGGCGTCGAGAGAGATTGCAGCGTGGTCTGCCGTAACTGCGCCTCGCTTAGCCTCGCCTGCCGGATCAAATTGGACGGCGGGGATTGGGTGCTGCAACTCGCGGCGATGAGAACAGAGAAAGCGAATACCACGACCTGGCAGCATCGCATGATCTCTCTCTTCATTGCCCGCAGCACTAGTCTAACGCGCGGCGAGGGCGCAACCGCACCGCTATCACCAACTTATGCAGCCTTGTCCTCAGGGCTGGAAAGATCAGGCCTCAGGCACGGAACTGCGTCGGTAGGTATCTTGCGCCGCATCTCGAGATTCGCGGCGCAACGAACACGCGGACGCGCCGGTGCCGTTGCTGGCGAGCACCGTATGAAGTGTTGCATTGGGCTGAGTGACGCGCTCTCTTTGGCGCCGATGTTTGACTCCACTGATATGTTGAGTCTCTCATCATGACGTGACCGACCCTGACAACC
This sequence comes from Terriglobales bacterium, assembly GCA_035627175.1. Taxonomy (GTDB): domain Bacteria; phylum Desulfobacterota; class Binatia; order HRBIN30; family HRBIN30; genus DASPMH01. Next base: position 4,797 of record DASPMH010000317.1, read on the forward strand.
TAGATCAGCGAGTTCGCCACCTGGCGTTCGCGTTTCTAGCTGAGCAGACGGCGATGCATGGCGAAGTCCTGCCCTGGTCGATTTTGGCCAAAGCTTTCATCGTCGACGGCCGGCCAGTGCCGCTGATCAGTATGCAGGGTATTTTCAAGCCGGCGATCCTTTCTGAGATCCCAATCAGCATCACGACCGCGCCGACCCGCGAGGGTGACGTTCGGCCCTACGACGACGGCCTAGATGAGCATGGGCTGCTCAACTATCGCTATCGCGGCATCAATCCGATGCATCATGAAAACGTCGGACTGAGACTCGCGATGCAGCGCCGGATTCCATTGATCTACTTCTTCGGCGTGACCAAGGGCCAGTACATGCCGGTGTGGCCGGTGTTCATTGTCGGTGATGATCCGGAAGCGCTGACTTTCAAAGTGACAGTGGACGACAAGCTGGCACTTTCCGAAAAAGCGAGCGGACCTTTGGATTACGTCGCCGAAGCGCGGCGCAGCTACGTAACTGTGCTGACGGTGCGGCGACTCCACCAGCGGACCTTCAGCCAGCGCGTCATTAACGCCTACCAAGGCGCCTGTGCGATCTGTCGGCTGCGCCACAAAGAGCTGCTCGACGGCGCCCACATCGTTCCGGACGGACACCCGCGCGGGGAGCCGATCGTCCCGAACGGTCTAGCGCTCTGCAAACTCCATCACGCCGCCTTCGATGCTCATATCCTCTGCGTCCGACCCGACCACGTAATCGAAGTTCGCGAGGACATCCTTCACGAGGTCGATGGGCCGATGCTGCGGCACGGACTGCAAGAGATCGCGGGTCAACTGATTCACCTTCCACGCAGCGAGCGACTGCACCCTCGCGCTGACCTTCTGGAGGAACGGTACTCACTCTTTCGGAAGGCTGGCTGACCGCGCCTCAAGCAGGTTCCCCGGGTGGATTGACCGGCTTCATCTCGTAGAGGTCATCGACCCGCTCGAGCACGACCCGAAAGTCGGTTCCCGGCAATCCGGCGTTTGCACCGAACCAACGCTGCAAGATCCCAGGCAACTCGTTTTCAGTCTCACCCGAGCGTCTCACCACGTTCAGAGCAACCTTCACGAAGTCGGCGTCATAGATCTCACCATCGACGCGTAGCCTTGTCGGGCCGTGCGGAAGGTCGGGTTGGCGCTTGCGCCACCTGCTCCTCACCATTTCGGCGCAGGTATTCGGCCAGTCGCCAATCCACCAGCTCGCGGACCAGGTCCTGGAAGGCGGCGCGGGT
>DASPMH010000318.1:0-2697 GCA_035627175.1 Terriglobales bacterium
CCGCGCTCGGTGTTCGTCCTCGATGCGACCTTGCTGCTGTTCATGCTCGCCTCGACGCGCTACATCATGCGCGCCTGGATACGGCGCCACCCGACCCGCGTGCGCCTGGCGCGCGCCAAGGTGATCGTCGCCGGCGCCGGAGTGGCGGGCGAGCATCTCAGCCGGGCGCTGATGGACGATCCGCGCTCGGGCTTCCAGCCGGTCGGCTTCATCGACGACATCCAGGAGCGCTGGGGCTCACGCATCCACGGCGTCAAAGTGCTCGGCGGTGTCTCCGAGCTGCCGCTGGCCTTGTCGGCCAACAAGGTTCGCGCCGTCTTCGTCTGTCTGTCCGATCTGCCTGAGTCAGCGGCGGTGGAGATCGCCGAAATCTGTGCTCGCGCCGGCGTCGACTGTCGTATGCTGCCGTCTCTGAGCGATTTGCTGCGCGTCGAGGGGTACGCGTCGTTTCCGACCCAGTGGGGGACTGGGGCGAGCTCGGTAGTCGAAAGAGCTCATTAGTTTCCAATTCTCCACGGAAGGAAAATCATGTCTCAGGAAACCGTTTTGGTGACCGGTGGTGCCGGCTACGTCGGCTCGCATCTGGTCCGCAAGCTGCTCGAGCGAGGTTATCGCGTCCGCGTGCTCGAGAAGTTCGTCTACGGCGATCATGGCCTTGCCGAGCTGGAAGGCGATCCGCGGCTGGAGATCCGTTACGGGGATATCGGCAGCGACCGCGACATGCGCAGCGCCGCCGCCGGCACGCGCTGGGTGGTCGCTCTCGCGGCGATCGTCGGCGATGCCGCCTGCGATGTCGATCCGCAAGAGACGATGATCACCAACTTCGAGTCGACCAAGACGCTGATCGATGCCTGCCACGCCGCGGGTGTGCAACGTACCGTCTTTGCCTCGTCGTGCAGTGTGTATGGCGCCAAGGGCACCGAGACTCTCGATGAAAATGCCGAGCTCAACCCCGTTTCGCTCTACGCGCGTACCCGCATCATGTCGGAGGACGTGCTGGAGCAGCGCCGCGGCAATCTCGAAGTGATCATTTTGCGCCTGTCGACGGTCTGCGGTTGGTCGCCGCGGATGCGCTTCGACCTGATGGTCAACGCGATCACTGCGCGCGCCGCCGTCGAAGGCACCATGCGCATCGTCGGCGCCAATCAGTGGCGACCCCACATCCACGTGCAGGATGCCGCCGAGGCCTTCCTCCACGCCGCCGTCGATGCACCCGCCGCAGCGGCGCAAGCAGGCAAGTACAACACCGGTGGTGATCACCTGAACTTCACCATCGGAGAGGTCGCCGACAAGGTGATGGCGCGCTACCCGAAGACCAAGGCGGAGTACGTCGACCACATCGAAGACCGGCGCAGCTACCGGGTTTCCTTCGGTCGCATTCGCGAGGCGATGGGTTTCGTGCCGCGCTTCAGCGTCGATGACGCGATCGAAGAGGTGCGGACCAATCTCGCCGCCGGTCTGGTGACCGATTACAACGACGACATCTACAACAACCTGAGATCCGTCCAGCGCGCCGTCCGCCTGCGCGCCACTGCCTGAGCGCTCGGCGCAAACCGAACATATGACCGATCGGCGATTTCGTGTCGCCCTGGTGGGCTGTGGCCGCATCGCCAACGTCCACGCCGGGTATCTCCGTCAAACTCCTCACGTCGATTTCATCGGCGCCAGCGATCTCGACGTCCGCAGCCGCGATTCGTTTGCGGGCCGCTGGCAGGTGCCCACCTACGCCGACATCGACGAGTTGCTGGCAGCGGCTCAGCCGGAGGTGGTCCACCTCGTCACCCCCCCGGCTACCCATGCGCCGCTGGCGATCCAGTTGATGGAGCGCGGCGTCGATGTCTTGGTCGAGAAACCGATGGCCCTCGACGTCGCCGAAGCCGAGCGTATGGTCGAGGTGGCCAAGGCGACCGGGCGAATGCTGACGGTCGACCACAACCGCTGGTTCGATCCGGTGATCCGCGCCGCGGTGCGAGACATCGAGAGCGGTGCGATCGGCAAGTTGGCCGGCATCGAGGTATTCCAGGGAGCGATGGCCGGCGAAGCGCAGGGCGAGGGATCGCCCCAGCTGCAGTGGAGCGCGGCGCTGCCCGGCGGCTCGTTGTTCGATTCGGCGCCGCACCCCGCCTATTTGTTGCGCGGCTTCCTCGGCAAGATTGCCAGCCTCGATGTCATCGCCGACACGCCCGAAGGCGGTGGCATTCGCGAGCTCCGCGCCATTGCGCGCGGTGCCAACTGCCTCGGCGTGCTCAGCATCTCGCAGCAAGCCCGGCCGTTCACCAATCGCGTCACTGTCTGGGGCAGCGAGATGAGCATCGAGATCAATCTCAACAACATGACCTTGATCCGCCGCCGCACGCGCAAGGTGCCGAAGCTCGTCGGCAAGGTGCTGCCCAACCTCGACGAGGCCTTTCAGTCGGTCACCGCCACGGTGACCAATACCGTCGAGTTCGTCACCGGCCGCCAGCGCTATTACCCAGGCATGGGCGTGCACTTCCGCACCCTCTACCACAATCTCGCCCAGGGCCTGCCGGCGCCGGTCAGCGCCGAGGAAGGTCGCGACGTGATGTGGGTGGTCGAAGAGATGTGGCGGCAGTCGGGCATCACCACCGCCAAGGAAGCAGCCGCATGAAGGTGCTGCTGACTGGGGCGACCGGGTTTCTCGGCGGCAGCATCCTCGCTGCCTTGCAGCGCGAAGGC
>DASPMH010000319.1:0-2186 GCA_035627175.1 Terriglobales bacterium
CTCACCGTCCTTGGTCGAGCGGTAGAAGCCGCGCAGCCGCTCCAAGATGGCGCCGCGGAACTTGAGCTTGAGACTCGCCGACCCGGCGGGCAGGGGCGCGGCGAAGCGCAGCCAGATGATCTCGGCTTCCTTATCGGTCTCGACCTGAGCATCCGCCTCGAAGCTGCCGGCGTCGGCGTGTGCGGAGTCGATGTCGAGATCGATCGCGTGCAGCGCGACCTCGGCGGTCGGCGATCCGATCTCGATGTCGATGGTTTCTTCGCCGCGGAACTTCCAGTTCTCGAGATCCACCTCGATACGGAGATCGTAGCGGCGCGGCATCACATTCTTCGACAGGCGGAAATCACGAGAAGACATGGGCACCTCGAATTAGCATTGCCGACCAGATTGCTTGATCCAGCCGCGCTTGGAAACGGGGGAAGAGGAGTGGAGCAGTGGAGCGGTGGAGCTGAGGATCATTCGGTATCTGGTGGAGAGGCTGCACTGCTCCGCTGCTCCATCGCTCGATTGCTCCCTTTAACACATCGTCAGGCCGCCGCTGACGCTGAGGACCTGGCCGGTGATGAAGTCGGCGTCGGCGGAGACGAAGAATAGCACCGCACCGGCTATGTCTTCGGGCTTGCCGAGCCGTCGCAGCGGAATCGAGCGCTTGATCGCCTCGATCACCTTCGCCCCTTCACGGCCGCCGGCGATGCTTTCGAGCAGTGGCGTCTCGGTCGGGCCGGGGCAGAGCACATTGACGTTGATCTTGTGGCGCGCCAACTCACGCGCGAGTGTCTTCGAAAACGAGATGATGCCGCCCTTGCAGGCCGAATAGACCGCCTCGCCGGTGCTGCCGACGCGGGCGGCATCGGAGCTGATGCTGACGATCTTGCCACCGCCGGCGGCGATCATCTGATCGAGGACCGCTCGGCAGCAGTAGATAGGGCCCTTGAGGTTGATCCCGATCAAGGTGTCCCACAGCGCCGGATCGTTCTGAGCGAACGGCTCGAGGCGGTCCCAGCCGGCATTGTTGACGAGAATGGTGATCGCACCGAGGTCGCGCTCAATGGCGGCCGCCCCCGCTTGGACCGACTCGAGCTGAGTGACGTCCATCGTCACCGCGATTGCGCGGCCACCCGCGGTGGTGATGGCGGAGACCGTCTCGCCGGCAGTGCCGGGATTCAGATCGGCGACCGCAACCGCCGCCCCTGCTTGCGCCAGCCGCAGCGCGATCGCTCGACCCATGCCGCTGCCGGCGCCGGTGACGAGCGCGACCTGATCGGTCAGCCGGCTCATAGCGACGGCATCAGCGGCAATCGGCGGCGAATGGAAGAGTGCAATCGAAAGAGTGTCGGGAGCCGGGGATCAACCGCGATGGACGATCAACCCGTGGGTGGGATCGTAGGGCGACACCGCAATGGTGACGTGATCGCCTGGAATGACTTTGATATGGAAACGGCGAAGGCGGCCGCTGATGCGGGCGACGAATTCCTTACCGTTGTCCCCTTTGATCCGGAAATGGCCGCCCGCGAGAAGCTCAGTGACCGTGCCGGGGATCTGCAGCAGGTCGTCCCGTGCCATTTACCGCTCGTTGGGTACGCGGCCGCGGCTGCGGGCCGCTTGACGGCGGCGCCGGCGGATCGCCTCGCGCTGCTTGCGACGCTTGCGGTCGCCCGGCTTTTCGTAATGCTCGCGCCGCTTGAGGTCCTTCAGAAGCCCTTCTTTGATCACCAGCTTCTTGAAGACCCGCAACGCGGCGTCCATGCCGCGATCGCCGACGTAGACCGTCAGCGCCGGCGTCCGGCCGCGGGCGTGGCGCCCGCGATTGTCCATGGAATAAGCGTCTGTCGTCTCACTCATACTCTACCCTCCGGCGCTACGGCCGTTACTCGATCGTGCGACCAACCAAGTCCGCAATTCGGCCCGTTGGATTTTGATATTCTTCGCCACCTGGGGCAGGCGGCAACGTCCGCAGCACCAAATGAAAGTGGGATCTGTAGCAACTGAGTCTTTTGAAGTCTAGCTAGGAACAATGGTTTTTCGCTATGGCCGGGCGCGATGGAGAACCTGATCCTGATCGGCATGCCGGGGGCCGGCAAGAGCACCCTCGGTGTTCTGCTCGCCAAGCAGACCGCCCGATCCTTTGTCGATACCGACGTCGCCCTTCAGGTCCGCCACGGCAAGACTCTGCAGGAGTTGCTCGA
>DASPMH010000320.1:0-6315 GCA_035627175.1 Terriglobales bacterium
CACCAGAGCATCGGCGAGCGGCTCGAGGCAGCCCACGGCGGCGGCCGCAGCGCCGTCGCCGCCGAGCTCGCCAGCCACTTCGAGCGCAGCGGCGACGACGCCCGCGCGGTCCGCTACCTGATCGAGGCCGCCTTCGCCGCGCGTGCCCGCTTCGCCGAGCGCGAAGCGGAGAACGATCTGTCGGCCGCGCTGCGTCACCTCGAAGCCTTGCCGGCGAGCGAGGAGCGCGATCTGCAAGAGATTCTGATTCGCACCGCCCGCTCGCTGGCCCGTTTGGTGACCCAAGGCAGCGCGCTCGATGGCGAAGAAGAGCAGAGTGTCGAGCGCGCCGTCACCTTGCTGCTGGCGCGTCCTGGACGGCCGGAGCTCTTCCCGTTGTTGCGCGGCTGCTGGCAGGTGCAGGTGTTCCGTTGTCATCCGCGCGAGATGGCAATTCTGGCGCAGCGCCTGACCGACCTCGCCGCTGCGAGCGGGAAAAGCGATCGTCTCGCCGAAGCCGCTCTCGCCCAGGGAATGGTCGAGCTACTGACCGCCGAGCTCGCCGCGGCTGACGCCACTCTCGGGCGCGGCTGGCAACACTTCGAAGCGCACAGCGAGCAGCGCGCCGCGCAGGCGCGTCCGCTGACCGCGCGCTGGCGCGAGATCGGCGTGCAGCTCGCCATCGCGCACTCCTGGTCGCAGTTGTTCCAAGGCCTGGTGCCGGCGACGCGGCAGAGCCACGAGCGGGCGCTGGCCGTGGCGGCAACCGGTGCGATCCATCCGTTCGTTCTCGGCGGAACACGCCTGGCGATCGCGGCCATGGAGGCTCAGATCGGTGATCTCGCCGCCGCTCTGCGCCACAACGAAAGCGGTCGCGAGCTGGCGGAGGAGCATCAGCTGCTGGCTCTGCGCGACGCATTGCAATTGCAGCGCTGCTACATTCGCGCCGCCGCCGGCGAGCCCGGCGCGCCGGAGATCGATCTGACGGCGCAGCTCGCCCTCGCCGCCAGCCTCCATCCGTCGATGTTTCACCCGGTTTCGCGCCTCTACGTCGTGCGCAGCTGCCTGCTCGCCGGTGCGGTGCAGCCCGGGCTGGAGCGACTCGCGGCGCTGCAGGCGGATTGCGCCGCACGTGGCGTGCGCTGGTTCGATGCGGAGATGGCGCGGCTGCACCAGCGGCTGCTGGCGCACGGCGACGGGTGATTTGTCATGAATTCGTTACGGTACGGTTGAGACTCGCCCGACCGGGCTCGCTACCTACGGCGCATCCCACCGCCGAGAAGGAGAATAGAGCCCATGTTTTTACCCACTGCCCTTTCTTGCCGTGCCGTCCTGGTGCTGGTTTCGCTCGCCATGGCCGGTGAGGCCCTGGCCTTCGAGTGTGGCGGCAATGTCACCGCGACCGTCCGCAACGGCAGAGTGCGGATCACCGGCGACGACGCTGCCAACTGCATTCAACTAGCCCACTCGGACAATGACTTGTTGTGGCTCGAAGCACTCGACGACCGCACCGCGATCAACGGTCAGTACGACCCAATCCTCTTACTTCCGGTGGCGGAGACCAAGTCGGTGCAGGTGAACCTGCGCAAAGGCAACGACCGGATCGAAATCAGCAATGTCGACAACGCGGCGATGCGCTGGTTCGTTCGCGGCGGCGACGGCGACGACTTCCTCGGTTTCGGCAAGGTGACGCTCGATCGCCTGCTGCTGAGCGGCGGCAAGGGCAACGACACGCTGGTGGTCTCCGGGATCACCGCCCAACGCGCCAACGTCTCGGGCGCCGCGGGGCGTCAGGACAGCAGTATCCTTGCCGACAATGACGCCGGCCGGCTGGCGATTCGCAGCGTCGAGATCTCCGGCGATCCGCTGACCTGCCCGATGGCGGAACAGACCGTCGACGGCGCGGCGCTGATCGATCTCAGCGAGCGCGAGGTGGTCGAATGCCAGGTGAAGAAGAACCTGACCGGCAGCGAGGGCACCCTGGTCGCCTCGATCACGGCGATCTCGACCGAGACTGGCGAGGAGTTTCTCTACTGGCTGAGCTTCAAGACCGCGGCAGGCATGACCTCGCGGTTCGACCGCTCGATGCGGGTGGGGGCGTCCATTTCCAACGAGTCCGCCGATACCGAGACCATCTATGCCGGCGAATACTTCGATACGCCGTCGTATTGGATGGGCGGCTTCCATCAATGCCACGAGCTTTTCGTGCAAACCTGTCCGGATCATCTCAATCGCTATAGCAGCAGCGGGGTGATGGACATCGGTCCCGGCATTTCGAGCGACGATGGCTTGCCGATTTGAGCCGGCCACGGCGAGGCGAGATGCGATGAGCACGCGCGCGAAAATCTTGGTTTCGCTGTTCCTGACGATGCACCTCGGCGCCTACGCCATCCGCATCTCGCCGCTGGCGATCACCGCAAAGATGGTGCGGTTCGAGCTTGGCGGCGAGCGGCTCAGCCTGTACGACTTGGCGCGCTGGTACCAGGCTTACACAGTCACTGCCGTCAGCGGCCAGCTGTTCGCGCCATTGCCGGCGCGGTCGAACGTGCACATCGGCGCCAGGGTAGAGCTCGCCGATGGCGGCGGGCGCGACTTTCTTTTCCCCCGACCGCAGGACGAAACCGGCCTCGCCGCCAAGCGTAACGTCTTCTTTCACAAGCTCGGCATGAGCCTTACCAACGAGGACAATGCGGTGTACTACGCCGACCTCTGCCGCTACGTCGCGCGACAATTCGCGACCAACGGGTCGCGGCCGGTGCGGGTGCAATTGATCGCCTTCCATGCGCCGATCCCGCGGCACAGTCGGCCGGAAGTGCATCTGCGGGATGGCGCGCAGTGGTTCGACTACACCCAGATGCTGCGTCAGCAAGCGCACTATGAGGAGAATACGCTGCACGAGTACACAGTGCAGCCGGAGGACTTCGCATGAGTTGGCTGGCCGATTGGAATGCCTTCTGGTTCACTCCGCAGACGACGCGCATTCTGTCGCTGTACCGCATCGGCCTTGGCGTGGTGGTGCTGGTCAGCATCGCCTGGCGGCTGCCTTTCATCGACGTCTTCTACTCCGACGCCGGTCTGATCTCCTTCGAGACGGTGCGCCAGGCGCGCGGCTTCACACCGCCGTCGCTGCTGATGTTCGGCTCGGAGCCGCTAATGGTGCAAGTATGCTTCGCATTCTTCGCCTTGGCCGCGCTGTGTTTCACCGCCGGCTTTGCGATTCGCTGCAGCAGCATTGCGTTGTTCGTTTTGGGGGCGAGCTTTCATGTGCGCAATGCGCTGGTGCACAACAGCGGCGACGCTGCGATTGTGGCGATGTTGTTTCTCTTTATGTTTGCACCGGCGGATCAGGTTTACTCCGTCGATCGCTGGCTACGGCAGCGACGGAGCGCCGAGCCATTGCCTGAGCCGCATGTGGCCGCGTGGGTGCAGCGGGCGATGCAGTGCCAGATCGCGCTGCTGTGGCTGATGGCCGGCTTTCATAAAGCGCACGGGACACTGTGGTACTCGGGCACGGCGATGTACTACGTCTTCGGCCAGGTCGGCTTCGCGGCGGCGGGGGTCGAGACCCTGATGAACTACCCGCTGATCTACACCACGCTGACGTTCGCGACGGTGTTCACCGAGCTCGCCATCCCGTTCCTGCTGTGGTTCCGCGCCAGCCGGCGCTACGCCGTCGCCATGGTGCTCGGCATCCAGCTGTGGATCCTGTGCTTCATGACGCTGCCGGTGTTCCCGCTGTTCACCATCGTCACCACGGTGCTGTTCTACGACGAGGATCAGCTGCGCTGGCCGGCGTGGCTGCGAGTGCCGCGTGGGCGGGCCGTAGCGGCGAGGTGCTGAGGTCATCGATGCCAGAGGATCGGTCGGATGACGCGACACGGCTGCCGGCGAGCCGCGCCTTCGTCATCCATCTGCTCGCCGGCGTCGAGGCCGGCACGGCGCTGCCGGGCCGGGTCGAACACGTCGTCTCCGGCAGGAGCGCGCGCTTCGAGGATGCGACAGCGCTGATCGAGTTCTTCCGCGCCATCCTGACCGAAAACTCCGGCCTGTAGCGAGCGCTCGCCGAGCGCGCCATCCAAGGCCCATCGCTGTAGCGCGCGCTCTCAGAGCGCGCGATCCGCCGCCACGCCCCGGTGCGCTCGGAGAGCGCACGCTACAGCCCGAAGGGATAGGTTTCTGGGAGGTCCATGAGCGTCGGTGCGGTGGCGAGCGCGGTTACGGCTTGGCTGCGGTCGAACCAGATGTACTCGTCGAATTGGTCCGGCAACACGGCTTGGAAGTAGTGGCTCGCCAGCTCGGTCTCCGGCCGGTAGATCACCCCGATGGCGCGCTCCAAGCGTCCCTCGCTGAGCTCGTCGCGCAGCTCGTTGCGACGCGGCTGGCGTAGCGCCATCAGGAACGCCGGCACCGATGCCCGGTGACAGAGGTGCTCGTAGCTGCGCGGGTGCGCCGGTCGCACCTGCTTGGTCTCCATCTCGCCGTCCCAATCACTCGCTGCGGCGACCGTGCCGCGGTCGGTGCCGAAGCCGACCAAGTAGGCGGCGTCGCCGTACTTCTCGCGCACCAGCTCGCCGACGTTGTGCTCGCCGCGGGCGTGCATCTCGGTCGCCGCGGCATTGCCGATGTGCGAGTTGTGCTCCCACACCACCGCGCGGCTTTCCGGTCCGCGGAAAGCGAGCAGCAACTGCAGCGTCTCGAACATGTGCTGGTCACGCAAATTCCACGACTGCACCGAGCCGTAGTACATGGCGCGATAGTAGTGCTCGGCATTGGCTACCAAACGAGCATTCTGCAGGGCGTCGAGATAGCGGTCGCCGTCGGCGTGCCGGTAGCGGCTGCGCTCGTCGAGCATCTGGCGCAGCATCTCGACCACCGCCTCTTCGCAATCGCCGTAAGAAGAAGTCAGCGCGGCTCGTCCGTAGGCGGCGGGGTCGTTCTGCCAAGGAGTCAGACAGCCGTAGCGCTCGCGCGCAATCTTCGCTGCCGCCGGGTCGACCTTGTCGAGATAGCCGAGCACCGCGCCGATCGAGGTGTAGAGACTGTAGAGATCGAGGCCATAGAAGCCGGCACGCTGCTGCGAATCGGCGACCTTGCCGTTGTGGTCGCGCAGCCAGTGCACCAGCTCCTCGACTTCTCGATTGCGCCACATCCATGTGGGGAACCGCGCAAACGCTTTCCAAGGATGCGCCGGGCCGGGTGCATGGCGGATGAACTGATCGATGCGCGCGGCGTCGGGCCAATCGGCTTCCACGGCCATGATGGTGAACCCCCGCCGGACGATCAGCTCGCGAGTGATCCGCGCCCGCATGCGGTAGAACTCGGAGGTTCCATGGGTCGCCTCGCCGAGAAGAACGATGCGCGCGTCGCCGATACGATCGAGCAGCGGGTCGAGGTCGACCTCGTCGATGCTTGCCAGCGGCTCGGCGCACTCGGCGATCAGCCGCGCAATCGACGCTTCCGAGCTGCTGCCGCGCTGGCGCGCCGGCATGATGCCGCCGCCGCTCTCGCTCCAACCTTCCGCGCCGACCAGCGGCACGAAACGCACCGGCCCGAGCTCCTCGCGCTCGAAGCTGCCGTCGCCCCCCTTACGCAGGCGCAGCAGCTCCTGGTCGCGCTGGGTCGCTCCCACCGGAATTACCAGACGGCCTCCAGGCGCGAGCTGGTCCAATAGCGGGCGCGGCACTTCCGGCCCGCCGGCGGCGACCACGATCGCATCGAACGGAGCCTGCTCAGTCCAGCCGAGCGTGCCGTCACCATGGCGCACGTGGACATTGTCGAAGCCGAGGTCGCGCAGCCGCCGCGTCGCGACGCGTGCCAGCTCCTGGTGACGCTCGATCGTATAGACCTCCCTCGCCACCCGACTGAGCACCGCCGCGGCGTAACCGGAGCCGGTGCCGACCTCGAGCACACGATCGTCCGGCGCCAGCTCGAGCGCCTCGATCATCGCAGCGACGATGTACGGCTGCGAGATCGTCTGCCCTTCCTCGATCGGCAGCGGCGCGTCCTCGTAGGCGAACTCCGCCAGCTCCGCCGCCAAAAACTCCTCGCGCGGAACGCTGCGCATCGCCGCAAGCACGGCGGGATCGTGGATCCCGCGCGCCACCAGATGGCGCTCGATCATGCGTTCGCGGGCTTCGCTGGAGAGGTTCATGAGACACTACGTCCGGCACAAGCCTGGGAGATGCCGAGCTCCGGAGCAAGTGGGGGGAGCCAAGGAAGCGGGCCAAGGAACCGTTCGGGCCGAGGAGCCCCGAAGGGGCGTCTCGAAGTTCAGGTGGACCTTGGCTTCGAGACGGCGCTGCGCGCCTCCTACCAACGAACCGTAGAACAGTTCCC
>DASPMH010000321.1:0-5110 GCA_035627175.1 Terriglobales bacterium
GCGGCGGTGCTCACCCGGATCAGCGGCGTTGCGCATTGTCGACACGACCCGCGCCAGCGCCTGATCAAGTACACTAAACAAGTCACATGACACGGGCACGCATTCTGCTCTGCTGCGACGCAGGAGGAACTGCCATGCTGCCCACCAAGACGAATCGTCGCCGAAGCGCACGTTCTCGATCGTTCCGCCGCCGGTCGATTCTATGGATTGCCTGTGTCAGCGCTCTCGCCGCCCTCACCTGGCGCTGGCCCAACGCCGGCCTCAAACCGGTCAGCGCCGGCCCGATCGCAGCCGAGCCCGACCATGCCGAACGGCCGTCGCGCCCGGCGCCTCTGCTGTTGTCGGAAGCGCAGGTCCACAGAGGGTTGGAGCAGCGTTACGCCGAGATGGAGAGCGCTCGCGAAGTGTTCGCCCGCGAGCTCGCTGCCGATCTCGCCGCCGGCAAATTGAATCGCGTCCCCGGGGCCGATGCGCTTTCCGCGATCGGACAGGGCCGCGCGCGTGCGGGCGGAGCGCGGCGGTTGCCGCGACCGGGGGAGCTCCCGCCAGGCGTCCCCGCCTCACTCGCCGACTGAGATCCGCAGCTTGCCAAAGAAGGAGGGATTCATGGCTTTCGACCAGCGCAAAGGCAGCGTCTTGGTGATGGTAGCAATGCTTGCCGCGGCGCGGCTCGTCTACGGACAGACGGGGGTGCCCGATCCATCGGTCAGCAGCGCCAAAGCGTCTCCCTTCCGAGGGTTGGCCCAGGCGCCCGAGGCCAATCTCTTCGCCGGCTCGGCGACGACGTCGATTCCGATCGAGGTTCCACCGGGTCGCAAAGGGCTGATGCCTCAGCTCCGGCTGGTCTACAACAGCGCCAGTGGACCGAGCCCGTATGGTCATGGCTGGCAGCTGCCGCTCGGCGCGATCACCCGCAGTCGCAAGCACGGCGTCCTCTCCTGCAACGATGCGCTGGCACGCCGGCAAATGGTGGTCTCGCTACCGCAAGGAGAAATCGAGTGCACCCTCGCCGCGAGCGCAGTCGATGGCTGGCAGCGATGCACCGCCGCCATCGAAGAGGCGTTCCTGCGCATCGACTACCATCCCCAAAGCAATCGTTGGTTGGTGCGCGACAAGGGCGGCCTGGTGTACGGCTTCGGCGAGGCCGATCACGCTCGCAGCGGCGCGGTTACGGCGACTGGCTGGGTCGACGGCGATCCTTGCCGCTACACTCACTCGTGGTCGTTGACCAGCATCCTCGATCCGCACGGCAACCGCGTCGATTTGCAGTACGAGCGTGTCGGCGGTGTCAGCTACGCGGCTACGATCCTCTACGGTGGCAACCCCGAGCAAGGGCTCGCTCACGCCTTTCAAGTGCGCTTTGTCTGGGGTGGACGCGCACCACTCGACCAACCGCTCAACAGCAGCGGTGGTTTCCCGGCGCGGCTGACGCGGCTGCTGCGATCGATCGAGGTGAGTTATCCGATCGACGCGGCGCCGGTGCGCAGCTATCGGTTTGGCTACGACTTCGACTCTGCCGCGACGCAGCGACCGGGGCGCAGCTCCTTTCTGACCGCGGTCACCTTGTACGGGCGCAACGGTCTGGCACTGGCGCGCGCCGATGGCCTCCCCGCATCGACGACCTTTCGCTACCACGAGGTGCGCAGTGAAGATCGAAAGCTGGAAGGAGCGTCGCTGTCTTGGCCCAGCGGCGTGCGCGCTTTGCGCTACGAGAAAGGCAAGGAGCATCGCGACCTGCACATCGATCTGCGTGACATGAATGGCGACGGCATTCTCGACCTGGTCGACACCACCCGCTGTAGCGCCAACAACCGGCGCTGGGATGTCTATCTCGGCAGCGCCGCGGGCTACGGCGGCGAGGCGCTCCCTTGGCATACGATCGATACCTCCTGGGCGTGCCATCTCAGCAACGTCGATGTCGATGGCAACGACGCCGACACCGATCACGATGCCATCGATCTCAATGGTGACGGGCTGCCCGATCTCGTCGACGCCCGCCAGCAGCCATGGCAGGTCTACTTCGGCCGGCCGCCTGGCGCCGGCCACGGGTGGGGCTTCGATCCGTCGGCGGCGAGCTGGGCAGCGACCGTAACGACGTGGTTCGAGCAGCCGGTGTACGCCTTGCGCGCCACCGATGGCGGCGATGGTTGGGTCGATGTCGTCGACTGGAATGGCGACGGCCTACCGGATCTGCTCAATGCGCGCAGCGGCCGGGTGCATCACAACACCGGGAGCGGCTTCGATCCGCTGGGGACCGCCGTGTCCTTTCCCAACCACCGGCTGCGCTACGGCAGCGAGCACCACGTGCGCGAGGGCTTGTTCGACCTGAACGGCGACAGCTTGCCCGATTTGGTTCGCGCCGCCGACGATGCCTCGACCTGGCAGGTGTACTTCCATCAGGGAGCGCAGCTGGCGACCACAGCGGAGACCTGGCAGGCGCCGATCGATTGTGCCGACGGGATCACCTCGATCGAAGGAGGAGATACTACCAACCGCGACCTGTTCGATATCAATGGAGATGGCTTGCTCGATCTGGTCGAGAGCTGTCACTGGAGCACGCAGTCCCCCTATTGGCAGGTTCGTCTCAATCACGGCTCCGGCTTTGCTGCGCAGGCGATTGCCTGGCGCAGCCCGTTGCGCTGGATCCGCTACGAGAACGACTGCCTCGAGCCCGGCGAGCGCTGCGTCTTCTACCAAATGATCGATGGCGACGGCGACGCACTCGCCGACCTCGTCGACGGTGGCGACCGCTGGCTCAAGCCGAGCTCCTACTGGATCCATCGCAATGGAGCGGGGGCGTGGCGGCAGGGCTGCGACGGCGCCTGCGTCAATCCCGATGGCGGCCGCGCCGAGTTGCTGGTGCAGATTCAGAACGGCATCGGCGGCATCACCGATCTGCGCTATCGCCCGTCGACCGATTGGGACAACTCCGACGTCGATGGCGTACCGCAGCTGCCGATGGTGCTGTGGAACGTGGTCGAGATCACGCAACGCTCGGACATGGCTGAGGTGGTGCCGGGCGCATCTACTCTTTCGACGACGATGCGCTACGCCTACGGCAAGTTCGATGCTGCGATGCGGGAATTCCGCGGCTTCGGCACGGTCTACACCGCCGATGGCGGTGGCACGCAGACGGCGACTGTCTTCAAGCAGGACGCCGCCCGCAAGGGGAAGATCGAGCAGGTGCGCATCTATGCTGCCGGTGCCGATCCCGAGAGCGACATACCGCTCGAGGCGAGCCTCAACCAATGGAGCTGCGCCGATCCGATCACCGGCGTGCGGCTGAGCTGCGCCGAATCGCTGCTGCCCGGCGAGCGCCGCTGGCCGAGACTCGAAGCTTCCCATCGCTACACCTACAACGCCAACGGCATCGACGATCTGCTCTACAAACACAGCGTGGCAGAGAATCTGGCGTGGGACGCCTACGGCAATATCACTCGCGTCCGGCAAAGCGGAGACAATGCCACTCCGGCCATCGAAACGGCGACCGAGTATGCCGCCGTCGACACCGCCGCAGCCTACCTCGTCGACCGCCCGGCGCACGTGAGCATCGCCAGCGGCGATACGGTCAGTGAAAAATGGTTTATGTATGATGGCTTGCCACTGGCGCAGGTGTCGCGCGGCAACCTGACGCGAGAGGAGATCTGGCTAGATCACCCCTCCCCCGGCGCGAGTGGCTGTGCCGCTGCCAGTGGACAGATGTGCGCCGCCTCGGTGTTCGAGCACGACGGCCTCGGTAACGTCGTGCAGGTACGCGATGCGCTCGGAAGGACCACGCGGATCGAGCACGACAGCTTGGGACTCTATCCGATCCGCGCCACCAATCCGCTCGGCCATGTGGTTCGCTCGGAGTACGACCCGGCGTGCGGCAAGCAGACGATGCAGACGTTGCCGAATGCCACCGCGCACCATCGCCGCGTTTACGACGAACACTGCCGCTTGTCGCAGACGTATCTGCCCGGCCAAACGACTCCGGAGCGGCGCATCCACTACTATTTGGGAGGTCGCGGCGTCGCCACCGACATCTTCACGGAGACCGCGGAGACCGCCTCGCCGACGGGTTGGAATGAAGCCGACGAGCTCTTCGACTCACTCGGCCGGCCGGTCCAGCGCCTGCGCTCGGCGACCGTCGATGGCTATCGCACCCTGGTAGCCGACAACACCGTTGCCTACGACGAGCGCGGCGAGGTGGTCCGAGTGCACTCGGCCTTCACCACCAGCTATGCCTTCGGTCCGGGAGGCATCGTGTTGTATCGCGCCGCACCGGCGGGTGCCGACACCACGCTCGAGCGCGATGCTCTCGGTCGAGTGACGCGCATTCGGCATCCTGACGGCAGCGAGCGCCGCACCGATCATACGACGGCTTGGCAGACCGCTACGACGGACGAGTGTTACCATTCGGGCACGTGCCCGGGAGGTAGGACCGTCGAGGTGGTCGACGCGGCCGGTCGAGTGATCGAAAAGCGCTCCTATGAGCGCAGCGGCGCCAGTGAAACGCTCAAGGCAGGCATGAAGTACGCGTACGACGGTGCCGGCCGCGTAATCAACACGACGCAGTGGGACGGGGCGCGCTGGGCGCCTGCGACCAGGATCACACTTCGCTATGACTCGATGGGTCGTAAAATCGAGAAGCAAGACCCCGATTCGGGCACCTGGCGGTACGGCTACGATCTCGCCGGCAACCTGCTGTTCGAAGATGACCCGCAAACCGATCAACACGTTCAGTTCTGCTACGACGCCGGCGATCGAGTGGTCAGCAAGTACGTCTTTCGAGATCGCGACTGGCAAGACGTCGGCTCTGCCTGTGGCTCGGCGGAAGTCGCCGAGACGACGTACACCTACGACGGCAGCGGTCCGAACGAGATCGGCCGCTTGATCCGGGTCGACGATGGCTCCGGGACAACGTTCCTCGAGCGCTACGACGAGCAGGGCAGGGCGCGCTCGGTTACTCGGGAGCTGATCGTCGCCAACCACCGCGAGCGCGCCACCATGACCTACGACTACGATCGTGCCGGCCATTTGCGTGCAATCGGCTATCCGGACGGCGAGATGGCGCTCTACGAGTACGACGAAAGCGGGCAGGTGCAGGCCGTACGCAGCTCCGACTCGA
>DASPMH010000322.1:0-16087 GCA_035627175.1 Terriglobales bacterium
CGGCGAGCGAGTAGCTGCGCTCGGCAGAGCGCGGCCAGGGTACGCGGCGAGCATGTAGCTGCGCTCGGCAGAGCGCGGCCAGGGTACGCGGCGAGCATGTAGCTGCGCTCGGCAGAGCGCGGCCAGGCTACGCGGCGAGCATGTAGCTGCGCTCGGCAGAGCGCAGCCAGGGTACGCGGCGAGCATGTAGCTGCGCTCGGCAGAGCACGGCCAGGGTACGCGGCGAGCGAGTAGCTGCGCTCGGCAGAGCGCGGCCAGGGTACGCGGCGAGCGTGTAGCTGCGCTCGGCAGAGCGCGGCCAGGGTACGCGGCGAGCATGTAGCTGCGCTCGGCAGAGCGCGGCCAGGGTACGCGGCGAGCGAGTAGCTGCGCTCGGCAGCGCGCGGCCAGGGTACGCGGCGAGCATGTAGCTGCGCTCGGCAGAGCGCGGCGGCTCGGCTGACCCTCACCGCTGCGAGCGCCCACCGAGCGTGAGGGAGACCGAGGCATTGGTGCGCTACCGGATCGGCGGCACAGTCGAGAATGTCCGCTGGGCGCCACTTCTCTTTTCCGATCTCTGCGAGCTCAGCGGGCTCAGCGAGAGATCCGTCCGACATCTCCGCGGCCTCCGCGTGCTCTGCGCGAGATCCTGGTCGGCTGCGCTGCGCTGGGCTTGAAATCCGCGCCTGCGGCGCTGCCCCCTTTGGGAAAGGGCGCGCACACCTGGAGGTTCGTGCTGGCGAATTGCTTGCGGGTGCGGTTAGAGGACATATGCGGACGCTGCCTTTGCTGCTGTGGATGGTTGTCCTCGCACTGGCTGCGCCAGCGGCGGGGGGCGATTCGTTCGAGGCGACGCCTGTCCCGCCCGATGCTTATGAGCCGGACGACTCCCGTGCTCAGGCCCGCCCGTTCGCTTGCGGCAGCTCGCAATTTCACACCTTTGACGGCGTCCTCGACCTCGATTGGGTTTCGTTTTCTTTGACGGAGCGCTCCCAGGTGCTGTTGTTGCCGAGCGACAATGCCACCTTCGAGCTCGAGATGACGCTGTTCGTGGGCAACGACATCGTCGCGGAAGCCAGGCATAACATTCGTCATCTGTGCGGTGCGGACGCGCTCGGCCCCGGATCGTACGATGTCGCCATCGCCAGAAGATATTTCGATCTGCCGCTTCAGCTCGCGTCGTACCGATTGACCCTCGCTTGCCTGCCTTGCCCGCCGAACGATGCGCCGCCGTCGGCGACGCCCACCGCGAGCTCGTCGCCGACGCCGACGGCACCACCACCGGATGCGTACGAGCCAGACGACCTCGGCATTCTCGCCAGCACCATCGGATGCGGCGAAACGCAGCGCCACACCATCAGCCCGCAGGGCGATGCCGATTGGTTCAGGTTTACTTTGACTGAGCCGAGTCAAGTAATTGTCCGACCTCGCGTTTCCGACGGCGAGCGGTTCGTCTGTGCTGCCTATGGCGGAGCCGATCAGGAGGACAGCGACTGTGTCGACAGGCCCACCGCGCGGGTGTGCGGCGTCGATGCCTTGCCAGCCGGCGACCACATCTTCGTCGTCCACGATTGGCAAGCGCTCACCTATGACGTCTCACTGCTGTGCCTTTCGTGCGACTTGCCCAATCCCTCGCCGACACCGACGCGAACCTACTCGTGGCCGCAGCCGCCGCCGTCGCCGACCGCGCCGCCCACCGACATCTACGAACCCGACGACGATCGCGACTCCGCCAAAGCGATCACGTGCGGCACGGTGCAAATGCATACGATCTCTCCCGCTTACGAGTCGGACTGGCTCGCGATCGATCTCCGAGAACGATCTCAGCTAGTGGTCCGAGTTGACGGTGGCGTGTGGGCGGAGCTGTCGGATGCCGCCGGCGACACGATCGTCGGCGGCGCACCGATCGAGCGGGTGTGTGGCATCGATGCGCTTGACCGAGGCAGATACTTTGTCCGCATCGACGGCAGCTCGCGCCCTTACGAGGTCGCGGTCGAGTGTCTGCCGTGCGACTTGCCCAACCTCGAACCTACGCCGACATGGGCACCGTACCCGACGCCAACCTTCCTGCCCGCCGACAGCTACGAACCGGACGACAGTCTGACCGCAGCGACGCGGATCTCCTGCGGCGAGATGCAGCGACGCACCATCTCGCCGCCTGGCGATACGGATTGGAGCACCTTCCTTCTCGGCGAAACGAGCCAGGTGGTGGTTACCTCCACTTCGGGCACGCGGATCGGGGTGAGAGACAGCAGCGGGACGTTGCTACGCTCGGACTTCCATCAGGTGGCGCATGCCTGCGGTGCGGATGCGCTGCCCCCCGGCGCGTACTCGATCGCGATCGACCGCGAGTACGAACGAGTTGAAACCTCACCGTACCAGCTGACGATCGCCTGCGCTCCGTGCGACCTCGCCAATTCGACGCCTTCGCCGACGCCGACTCCCTCGGCACCGCCGTCCGAGGATGCCTACGAGCCGGACAACGACGCACCGGAAGCGAAGGCGATTGCATGCGGCGATGTGCAGAGCCGGCGTCTGGCTCCGGGCGGCGATGTCGATTGGGTTTCGTTCGCCGTTTCCGAGCCGACTGAGATGTTGGTGCTGGGCCACGCACCGGACGGGCAAACTCTGATCGACCTACGTGACGAGCAAGGCGCTGCCCTTGGCTGGGCCCATGACCGGCTCGAGCGACGGTGCGGCGGCGATCCACTCGCTCCTGGAAATTACTTCCTGGTCGTCAGCGAGGGCGGATACCTCGACGATCCGCAATATGACCTTTCGCTGACTTGTGTCGCCTGCCCGACCCCACCGCCGACCCCGACGGCCACTGCGACC
The DNA here is from genome assembly GCA_035627175.1 of Terriglobales bacterium. Taxonomy (GTDB): domain Bacteria; phylum Desulfobacterota; class Binatia; order HRBIN30; family HRBIN30; genus DASPMH01. Next base: position 2,815 of record DASPMH010000322.1, read on the forward strand.
GCGACGCCGACACCGCCGCCGTATGCCGATCGCAGCTGCCCCGGTGTCTGCCTTTGCTCCGGCGGCGCCGGCGATGGGCTTCCTTGCTCTACCTTCCGCGAGTGCCGCGACGGCGCCTGCGTGATTGCGCAAGGGATATGCGCCGATGGGTTCATTTGCGATTGCCCGGCGGGGACCTGCTCCAATGACACCGGATGCCCGTTGGATCAGACGTTCGGAACTTGTGCCGGCGGGCCGGCCGACACCTCGTGTTGTGACGTGGCGCTGAACTGCGCCCCGGGGGACAGCTGTGTCGCCGCGCACAAGGCTTGCGTCGGTGGTTTCGATCAAGGGTTTTCCTGCACCAACTCTTCTCAATGTCGTCGGGGTCGCTGTGCCTCGACCGGCTGCTTCTGCGACGGCGGGGACTTCGACGGCTACACCTGCGTCACCGGCGTTGACTGCCCCGGGGGCGGCGCTTGCATGTGCGTACCAGCGCCACCATCGAGTGACGTCCCATGCGCCGGCGACTGCTCGCGCGATGATGCGGTCAGCGTCGACGAGCTTCTGATCGGCATCAACATCGCGCTCGGCGATGGCACCGACGTCGACCTGTGCCCCTCGTTCGATGCCGATCACAATCGCATTGTTACCGTCGACGAAGTGCTTGCCGCGATGACGAAGGCGCTCGGCGGTTGCTAACCCTGCCGCTCGCCAAGGCTGCGGCGCCCGAGCTCGGGGGAGAAGGGGATCGGAGGCGGACCTTTGATTTCGTGAAAATTTGAGGATCTCGTCAGGATTTCTTTTTGGCTGATGCGCTAGTAGAGCGCGACCGCGGGGGAATTTGCCGCGGAAAGGAGATCGTGATGGGTACTTCGATTCGAAAAGCAGGGTTCGGCTGTGTGTTCGCTGGCGCCGTGGCGCTGTTGGTGAGCTCGTTGATCGGATGCCATCGCGCCGAGGCTGTCGCGAGCGTCGATGCTCAGGAGAAGAAGGCGACGACCGGCGCGTCGAAAGCGGCGGCGCCTCAGGCGGATGAAAAGAAGGCCGCCGATGCCAAGAGCGCTCCCGCGCCGGAGAAGTTCGACGATTGGGCGCTGGTCTGTCCCGACAGCGACGACAGCGATGGCAAGATCGGCTGTCGGCTGGTGCAGAGCGCGATTCTCAACATTGAAGGCAAGGAGGGCGCCGAGCCGCGCAGCGAGCGGGTGATGCTGACGGCAGTCGGCTACGTCGAGAAGAAGGACGAGCCGGTGCTGACCCTGCTGGTCCCGCTCGGTGTGCTGCTTCCCCCGGGGCTGCTGGTCGACGTCGAGGGCTACGATCAACTCAAGGTTCCGCTGCAGCGCTGCGACGGCAACGGCTGTCTCGGCCTGCTCGAGATGAAGCAGCAGCTGGTCGAGGCTTTCCGCAAGGGCAAGGAAGCTAGCGTCACCTTCTTCAATGTCGCCGGCAAGGCCAACAAGGTGCGCATTTCGCTGACCGGCTTCGGCAAGGGCTTCGACGCGTTGGGCAAGCGGCGTAAGGGGTAGGCACGGGCGCCGCGGGCTGCCGGGAATGGCAAATGTCCGAGGCGAGCTCGCCTCGGATGACCTAATCCGCGCCTGCGGCGCTGCCCCCTTTGGGAAAGGGGGCGGGATTCCGGAGTCGGGCTAGCTCGGGGGCGGCGCGCTCGCGGGTGCACTGTTCGATCGCGCGCCGGTAATGGCCTGTGGCGGCCTGGTCGTCGCCGAGCACCGCGGCCAAGCCGCCGAGGGCGCGGCCGACGCTGCCGATCAGGGCGAAGCCGAAGTGCAACACCGCCCACTGGCCTTCGTAGGGTAGTAGCAATGGATAGAGCCGCTGCGCTAATCGGCGATCGCCCAGCCGCGCCGCGCTGTAGCCGAGCACCGTCACCGCGGCGAGCCAACCGAACACCTCGTTGCGCGGCGGCAGGTCGGTGAAATCGTTGGCCCGGAGGATCTCGAGCTCGGCGCGGGCCTCGTCGAGGCGGTTCATCTCCACCAGCACGAATGGCAACGCCCAACGAAGCGGAAAGATCGGCAGCTGGCCGGCGAGCGCGCGCATCATCAGGTCGACACCTTCGAGCTGACCGCGCTCGCGCTTGAGCATCAGCTGGGCGAACAGGACCTCCATCGGGCCGGACACACGATCGGGATGATCCGGCAGCGCCGACAGTCGCGCCAGCAGCGCGTCGGCGTGCTCGAGCTCGCCTCGGGCTATGGCGATCTGGATTTCGAAGCGCAAGTGATAGCGGCGTCGCGCCGTGTTCTGCAGGTGAGGCTCCTCTGCGCCCGCCCGCAGGACAGCCTCGGCGGCTTGCAGCTCGCCCCGGCTGAGATGGCCGATCATCTGCCAGCCGTAGGCGGCGATGGCGAGCTCTGGCCGGCGGCCGATTCCGGCGCAGTTGCCCAGCTCCGCGGCGATCTGGTCGCGCTCGGCGGCGTGGTCGACATCCCAGAAGGCGATCACCGACTCGTAGAGCAGTCGGACCCGTTCAGCAAAGTCGGTGCTGGCGCGCGCATAAGCAACCGCCTCGCGAGCGAGCTCGATGCGCCGCGCATCGGCACCGGCGCGGCTCAACAACGCGACCGCAAGGCGCGCCGCCAGTAACGCACGCAGCGGGCTCGGCCGATCGCCGACGGCATCGAGAGCGCGTTCGAGCGCGACGATGGCGCGCTCGCCGAGCTTGGGTCGGAACGGCACGTAACAGCGCCCGAGCGCCAGCGCTGCGGCGGCGAGCCATTCGGTACGCTGCTGCGCTTCGGCCATCGCCAAGAGGCGCTCGGCGATGCGTTCGGCTTCGTCGAAATCGCCCATGCGGACGCGCAGCTCGGCGATGTTCTCGAACAGCCGGCCCCAGCGCGGATCGTCCGCGGCTGCGAATCGATTGGCGAGCTCGAGGGCGCTCATCAGGCGATCGCGCGCCGACTCGTTGGAGAAGCGGGCGAGAGCCTCCTCCGCCGCGCCCAAGGCGTAGGACAAAGCTTTGCCCCCGCCCGCCTCGCCGGCCTGAGCGTAATGATAGGCGAGGCGGGCGAGCTCCGCTTCGCTGCCGGCGCTCTGCTCCTCGAAAATCTCCGCAGCCGCCAGGTGCAGTGCGGACCGCGCCGGCGGCGCTAGCTCGCGCAGCACCGCTTCGCGAACCAATTCGTGGCGAAAGCGCAGGCGATCGGCGGCATCGGGCACCTCGACGAGCAAGCCGGCGGCGAGCAACTCGGCTAGCGCGGCGGCGAGCTGCTCGCGTTCCAAACCTGCCAACTTGCGGCCGAGCCGGTTATCGAGATCGCCGCCGGTCACCGCGGTTGCGGCGAGCAAGCTGCGTGCGGCCGAGCTCATCGCCGCAATTCGTTCGCCGATCATCTGCCGCACTCGCTCCGGAATCGGCAGTTCTTGTGGTGGCGCGACCGACTCACGCTGGCGCAGCGCCGCCGCCAGCTCGAGCAAAAACAGCGGATGGCCGCCACTGTCGTCAAGGATCTGTTGCCACTGCGCCGCTGGCAGCGCCGCGCCGCTGGCGACGAGCAAAGCCTGCGCTTCGGCCTCGCTCAGCGCCGGCAGGACGATCTCGATCAACACGCGCGCGCCGCGCCACGCGTCGAGCAACCCCTGGAAGGATGCGCTGGTGACGGCATCGTCGCGGTAGGTCGCCACCACCAGCAGCCGCCGATCGCGCATGGCCGTGGTCACTGCCTCGAGCAAGGCCAGAGAGTCATCGCCGGCACGGTCGAGATCGTCCAACAGCAGCACCAGCGGCGCGGTCTCGCTGAGATGGCTGAAAAAGCTCGCCATGCCGGTGAACAGGCGCGTCCGTGCCAGGCCGGGATCGAGGATTGCCGGAGCCTCGCCCGGTTCGATGTGACGGCGCAGCGCCGGTGCGATCGGTACGATGTCCGGCGCAGCCCAGGCCAAAGCCGAACGAAGCTCGGCACTCGAGGAGCCAGCGGCGAGGGACTCACAGAGCTGTGCCCAGAGCCAAAAGCCTGGGTGTTGCGCCGCTGCACCGGCCTGCGCCGCGAGGATCCGGTAGGGCTCGGTTCGCAGACGCCGAGCCAGCTCCTGCATCACCCGGCTCTTGCCGATGCCGGCCGGGCCGGAGATCACCACCGCGCGCGCCTGCCCCGCGGCGGCGGCGGCGGCGGCAGCGCTGAGCTCGGCGAGCGCCGCGTCGCGACCGACGAAGGAAAGCTCGGGAGATGGCACGTTCGCGTCGCTGGGCGCGCCGGCGACCTCGACAGGCGCGACGAAGCGGAAGCCCTGTCCATGCACCGTCTCGATGTACTCGGCGTCGCGACGGCGATCGTCGAGGACGCGCCGGATCTCGGTGATGGCGCGGGTCAGCACCGTCTCGTGAACCTCGAGCTCGGCCCAGATGCGATCGAGCAGCTCGGCGCGACGCACGACGGTGCCGGCGTTTTCGACCAGCAAGGTGAGAACCTGAATTGCCCTGGTGCTCAGCTCGAGGCGCTGTTCGCCGCGCTGCAGTTGCTGGGTGCGCGGGTCGAGCTGGAAAGGTCCGAAGCGATACCAGGCGTTCACTGCTCGCCTAGTTCTCGGTAAGCGCGCCGGAGGATCGCGGTCAGTTGGTGCTCTTCGGCGCGGCCGAGTGCTTCGCGGCGCAGCTGATCCGGGTTGTGGCCGCGTTGGCGGCGCTTGGTGTCGGCAATCGCGGCAGCATAGTCGAGCTGCGCCCGGCAGCGCTCGGTGACGATCCCTTCTGCGGTGCACAAGGCGATCACCTTCTCGAAGTGCTGCTCGGCGCGGTCGTGGGCGCCGAGCACGGCGGCGAGCCGGCCGAGAGCTCTGCCGGCGCTGCCGAAAACCGCCGCCGCGAAGAACACGATCGGCCAGTGCTCCTCGTAGGGCTGGAGCAGCGGATAGAGATCGGCGGCGAGCTTGCGATCGCCGAGCTCGGCGCAGGCGTCTGCGAGCGCGGTGAGCGCGGTCAACCAGCCACACGATTCGTTTCGTGGGATTTCGCCGAACTGTGAAGCGATGCGCTGCAACTCCGCTCGCGCTTCTTCGCGGTGCCCCCCCTGCAGCAGTAAGTAGGGCGCGGCATAGGCGAGGCCGAGCCCGGGGAAAACCGGGCTCAAGCTGCGCAGCAAGCGGCCGCGGTCGCCGATGCGATCCTTTTCGCGATCGACGGTCAGCTCGAGGAAGGTCAGCTCCAGCGGGCCCGCGACCGGGTCGGTTGGCCAACGCACGGCGCGATAGGTCTCGAGCTTCTCCTCCGCGAGGGCGATCTCGCCGCGCAGAATGGCGATGTGGATTTTCGCGCGCAGCAGGTAGCGCTCGGCGGCGGGCGAACCGAGGGCGAGCACTTCGGGCTCGGCGGCGGCGATTACTGCTTCGGCCTGGCGCACGCGGCCATGCCCGAGCAGATCGAGGGTGGTCCAGCTGTCGGCATGGCAGCGCAGGTAGCGATTGTTGAGAGCGGAGCCGAGGTCGCGGACATGGCGGGCGACCTCCAGCTGTTCCTCACGATGATCGGCGTCCCAGAGAGCGACGATCGCTTCGTCGAGAATTGCCGTCGTGGCATCGGTCGCTGCGGACGGTTTCGCTCGCGCGGTTGCGATCGCCTGACGGGCGAGCGCGACGCGCTCCTCGTCGCTGCCGGACTGCGATAGCAGCGTGGTGGCCAGGCGCACCTGCAGCTGAGCTCTCAACAATGGCAGCTCCGCCGGCAGCCCCGCCAGCGACTCCCGCAGGGCGGCGAGCGATTCCTCGATGTGCGGGGACCGACCGGGGAGATAGGTGCGGGGCGACAACGCGAGGGCGGCGCGAGCGAGCCAGCTCGGATCTCCGAGTGCGCGCGCGACCGTGTGCAGCTGGGTGGCCGCGGCGCGGGCTGCTGCCCAGTCGCCGGTACGGAAGTAAGCCTCAGAGAGGCGCTCGAGGATCTCGCAGTAGATCGCGCTGACAGCGGGCTCGCACTGCTCGGCGAGCTGGCGGGCCCGCTCGAGCAGCTGGCGCGCCTCGCCGTTGGAATACTGACCGAGCGCCTGCTTGGCGGCGAGCAGGCCGTAGCGGACTGCTTTGCGGCGGCCCTCGACGCTTGCGGACATGCCGAAATGATGGGCGAGCTCGCGGTACTGCGGCGAGGGGTTGCGCTCGAGCGCTTCGCCGATCCTTTCGTGGAAATCGGCGCGGGTCAGCCTGGGCAGATCGCGCCATAGCTTCTCGCGCAACAGCTCGTGGCTGAAGCTCAACCGTCCCGCGCTCGAAGAGCTCTCGAGCAGTCCCGCGTCGACGGCCTCGGCGGCGGCGGCGATCAGACTGTCACGGTCGAGACCGGCGGCGGCGGCGGCGACCGACGCCTCGAGATCCGGCCCGCAGACGGCGGCAGCGGTAAGAAAAAGCCTTGTCTGCGGCTGCAGCTTCGCCAAGCGATCCTGCAGGGCGCGGCTGACACTGTCTGGAATACGATAGGGCGCACCCGGGACGCTGCCGTGTTCTTGCAGTGAGCGCACGATCTCGAGGACGAAGTAGGGATTGCCCCCGGTGTCGGCGACGATCTTGTCGATCAACTCGCGGGTGAGCGGCGCGGCGGCGGCCGCGGTGATCAGAGCGCGCACCTCGCTCTCGGCGAGCCCGCCGAGCCGGAGACTGGTCGCGCCATGGTCGTGCATCGTCTGCAGCGTACTGGCGAGGCCCGGCGAATCGTGCTCATTGGCGGCGCGGTAGGCGACTAACAGCAGCAGGCGTGCGCTGCTGAGGTCGCTGACCACCGCCTGCAACAGCGCGAGCGAGCTCGCCGAGGCCATGTGAATGTCGTCGAGAATCAGCACCAGCGGTCGTTGCGCCGCCAGCCGGCTGAGGAAACTGGTAATGCCGTCGAACAAGCGGGTGTAGGCGATCTCCGGCGGCAACAACTCGGCGGGAGCGAGATCGGGAAGGCGATCTTGGATCGACGGCGCGATCAGGGCGATGTCGCTCGCGGCGTTGCCGAGGGCCGCGCGCAGCTCCGCCGGCTGTGTAGCTTCGGCGAAGGCGCGGACGATCTGGGTCCAGATCCAGAAGGCGGAGTGCTCGGAGGTGTGAGCGGCACGTCCCCACAGCGCACGGGCGCCGCTCGCCATCGCCTCGCCTGCGAACTGCTCGAGCAAGCGGGTCTTGCCGATGCCGGACGGACCCCAGATCGCCACCTGCCGCGAGCGGCCGTTCCAGGCATCCTCCATGGCGCGCTGCAACGTCGCCAGCTCGTCGGTACGGCCGATGAAGGCGGGTACCGCCCCGGGCACGACCGACGCGGGATCGCTGTGGCTGATGTCGCGAACGATGCGCACCGGCGGCACGAACCGGAAACCTTGACCATGGCGGGTCTCGATGTACTGGGCGGCGGTGCGGCTGTCGCCGAACAGCCGGCGTAGCTCCGCGATCGATGTTGCCAGGGTCTCACTCTGGACGGTGACGTCGGGCCAGATCGCCGCGAGCAGCTCGTCGCGAGCGACGACGGCACCGCCCCGTTGCACGAGATGACAGAGCACGGCCATCGTCTTGCCGCGCAGCTTGACCGTCTCCTCGCCACGCAGCAGCACCCCCTTCTTCGGATCGAGCAGGAATGGCCCGAAGGCGAGCCAAGTCGTCGCCTCCTCCCTCCTTTCCGAGGAGGGGGTCGGGGAGAGGTCATTGCGCTGCTTCGACACGAAGCAGTCCCTAGCAAACTCTCGAGGCGGAGCACGAGAGCGATCTTCGGCAAGTGGGCCCCGCCGCATTTCGCGAATGTTCCATAAACGGTGCACGACTTGCGCGCCTGCGAAAGTCTAAGTGGCCCGCAGCTCTGACGCAGGGACGCAATACGCGCCATTCCAAGAAAATTCCAAGAACGCGTCCTGAATTGCCGCAGGTGGGCCATGTTAAGGGTGCCGCCGCTGGAGAATTGTGGAGGTAGACCTTGATGCGACCCCGAAACAGCGGTTCTCCCCGTCGCTGGAGGATCTCACGAGCTCGGCTGAGGAAGCTCGCGCTCGACCTATTCAAGCAATGCCTGGTCTCGCTGATCATTCTGACCCACCTCTCCAGCATCCTGGTGGCGCAGCAGATCGTCACCGACGGTCGGACCCAGACGAGCCTCAACACCTCCGGCACCGTCACCGACGTCACCACCGCCACGATCTCGGGAAACAACGCTTTCAACTCGTTCACCAAGTTCGATGTCGACGGCGGCAACGTCGTCAATCTGCACGTTCCCAACGGAACCAATAACCTTCTGAACTTCGTCACCGCCGAGCGCACGGACATCCACGGCACGCTCAACGCGATCAAAGACAACCAGATCGGCGGCAACGTCTACTTCGCCAATCCCCACGGCATCGTCATCGGCGCCGCCGGCGTCGTCAACGTCGGCGCACTCAATCTTTCCACGCCGACGCAAGCTTTCGTCGACGGCGCGATGGACGGCGTCAATGCCCCCAACGCCGCTGCGGCATCGGCCCTGCTCGACGGCACCGCCGCGATCAACGGCGGCGCGGTCGTCACCGTCGAAGGAACGATCAATGCCGTCGAAGACATTCGCATTCAGACGGGGGCGGCGACCAATAGCGGAACCATCCAGTCGGGCGCGATCTACGCGGGCAGCGCCGCCAACTTCAGCGATATCGTCAATACCAATGGCTACGAGAGTGGCACGGCGGTCGTCGCCACCGCCAGCGGCGACATCGTCATCGAAGCACAGAGCTCGGTGCGCTCGACCGGCACGATCGCGACCAACGCCGCGAATGCGGGCAATATCTCGGTGTCCGCCGCCAACGTCACCGTCGGCGGCACGGTCTCGAGCGCATCGGAAACCGCCGCCGGGTCGTCCGGCGATCTCGAGCTCGAGGCTACCGGCGCGCTGACGATCAACAGCGGCACTGTCCTCAAAGTGACCGAGGGCACTCCGGCGCAACCGGCGCAGGAGGGTCGCTTGCGCCTGGCGGGCGGCACTTCCGTTTCTCTCCCCGCGAATTACAACTTGAAGGCCGGCAGCATCGAGATCGACACCGGCAGCACTCTCGATCTCTCCGGCACCATGACCGCGGTCGGCGGTGACGTTTCGATCGATGCGATCGGTTGGTTGAGTATCCACAACGACGTCGAGGCCGCGGGCGACGTCAACCTCACCTCGAGCGGCGGCTCCGTCGAGATCGATGCTGACATCACCACGAGCGGCGGCTCGATCGACATCGATTCTGCCGACGGCGTTGCGGTGCAGGGCACGCTCAGCAGCTCCGACGAGGATTTCGACGTCGAGGATTGGCTCGCATCCAACGGCAATATCGACATCGATGCCGCCGGCGACGTCACCATCGACGGTACGCTGATCGTGACCGCGGCGGAGATCTCCCTCGCCGATTTCCTGGCGCTGATCGAAGACGTCACCTTGGGCGAGATGATCGCCGATCTGGTCGGCAACCCGACCGTCGATCTCCCCGACTCGATCACGGTCGAGGGCATTGAGATCGACTTGCCCGACTCGATGGCGTTGCTCGACCTCTTGGATTCGGTCGCCGACCTGAACCTCAACGGAATTCTGACCGGCTACGTCGAAGGATCCGACGTCGACCAGCTCAGCCTCAATGATCTCCGCGATGCGCTTGGCCGCACGACCCTCGCGGAGGTGCTCGACGGCCTCGGCGTCAATGGGATCACCGACGTCCTCAACGACGTGGCCAACTCGGTGCAGGAGGTGTTCCGCGGCGAAGATGTCGAGGTCGGGCTTGCGCTGACCGACGTCCTGCCGGAAATCCGCTTCCGCGACTACCTCCCTTCCGACGGCAACATCGAAATCGAGTCCGGCGGCGCCGTCACCGTCGACGGGCTGTTCTCCACCATCGATTTCGACGAGGCCGGTCATATCGAGGTATTGGCCGACGGCGAACTGACGGTGGCGATGGGTACTTCCTTCGCCACGCAGAACCCGATGCTGATCGACGACGGCTCCTATCTCGAGCTGGTCGGCGGCGAGGGTGTCGAGATCATCAATGCGACCAACTGGGCCGTCGGTGCGCTCGATATCGAGTCCGGCGCGAATCTCGACATTCATTTCAACGTTCAGGCTATCGACGGGGATATTCGTCTCGAAGCCGCGGGCGGTCTGGTGCTCACCAACACCGGCGGCCTGACCCTGTCGGTGATCGACAGCGACGGCGGTGGCAAGGCCGGTAACATCGAGCTGATTGCGGGCACGGCGATGAGCATGGGCGCCAACAACGCCTTCCTCGCCAACGACGCCAACCGCGTCGACGATGGCGGCGTCATCGTCATGCGCAACGGCACGATGTTCCTGCCCAACAGTCTCGAGCTCGCCTATGGCGGCCTCGACATCGAAACGGGCGGCAGCTTGTCGATCCCCTACGATTTCAGCGCGATCGACGGCGACATCCGCATCGTCACCGGCGGCGACTTGACTCTGCCGAGCGGACGCCAGATCGCCACCGTCGATAGCGATGGCGGCGGCAGCGCCGGCAGTGTCACCCTCGAGGCAGGCGGAACTTTGGACCTCGGCAGCGCCGTCGTTCTCGATGCCGACGATGTCGACGGCAACAACGATGGCGGCAAGGTGACGCTGTATGGCGAAGCCGGGATATCGCTGCTGAGCGACCTGACGCTGCGCGCCCATAGCGTCGACATCGAATCGGCTGTGGCCCTCAACGTCCCGCTGGCATTGACGGCAGCAGGCGGCAACCTGCGGCTCGCATCCGGCGCCGATCTCACCCCGATTTTCAATCTGACCGCCGGCGACCGCCTCGAGCTCGAGGCCGACGGCGATATCGCCCTCAACGGCATTGCCGTCAGCGGACGAGACATCGTCGCTACCGCCGGCGGCGATATCAGCGTGTTCACCGACTTGGTCGCCGTGGAGGGGGCCAGCGATCTGGTCGAGTCCCGGGGCAACATTCGGTTGACCGCCGGCGGCTCGATCCTGATCGCTGAGGTCGAGGTCCAGGCGCTCGGCGGCGAGATCGTCATCGACGCCGGCGGCGACGTCGTCGTTCAGAACACCTTGTTTGCCGACGACGGCACGTTCGATCTACCCGACTGGCGCGCTTCCAACGGCAGCATCACCGTCAACGCCGGCGGCACGGTCTCGATCCAAGACAATTGGACCGCGACCGGCGCGGAGATCTCGCTGGCGGACTTCCTCGGCTTGTTCGACGACGTCCGCTTCGGCGACTTCCTCGAATCGCTAGTCGGCAATCCTACCGTCGATCTGCCGGACAAGATCACTGTTCTCGGGGTCGAATTCGACACGCCCAACTCTCTTGCCTTACTCGATCTGCTCGGCCCTGCCGCCGATGTGACCCTCGCAGAAGTCTTGACCCGATACGTCGAGGGAACGGCCGCCGATCAGGTTAGCGTCAATGATCTGCGCAGTGCGCTTGGTCGCACCACCGTTGCCGACGTGCTCGATGAGCTCGGCGTCAACGAGCTTACCGATGTGCTCTCGGACGTGCTTGCGGACATCGAGGAGGCGCTGCCCGGGATCGACTTCGATGTCGACGTGCGGCTGACCGACGTTCTGCCAGAGATCCGCTTACGGGATTTGCTGCCTTCGGACGGCAACATCGAAGTTTATGCGGGCGGCACCATCACCGTTGCCAACAGCAAGGCGATCACGGTGGTCGATGACGATGTCTCCGGCAACATCGAGCTCGTCGCGGGTGGCGCCTTGATCCTCGGCAGCAACGTCGACCTTGCGGCGCGCCGCACCGCTGCGCTGAATTCCGGTGGGGCTGTGTATTTGGAAGGCGAGGACGGCGTCACCCTGCCGGTCAGTCTCGATCTTCTCGCCGGCGACATCACCATCATCTCCGGCACCGGCCTCACCGTGCCTTGGGGGTTGAGTGCTCCCGACGGAGATATCGAGCTGCGCGCCAAAGATGGCGATCTGAACATCGCGACCGGCGCGACGCTGACGACTCTCGATGATGCCGGCGGCGGTTCCGGTGACATCACCTTGGTCTCCGGCGGCAACATCCCGGTCAGCAGCATCACCTTCCTCGCCGAGGATGCTTCGCTCGACAACGACGGCGGCAAGGTGACGATGCATGCCGGTGGAACGCTGGCGATTCCGCAGGTGTCGTTCCTGCTCCGCTACGGCAGCCTTGATCTCGAATCGGGCGACTCGCTGACGATCCCGTACAGTCTCTATGGGCTCGACGGCGACATCCGCATCGCCGTCGACGGTCTGCTCGGCATCGCCAATGGTCTCACCTTCTCGTCGATCGACAGCGACGGTGGGACGACCGCCGGCGACCTCGATCTCTATGGCGGGCAAGGGATTGCGATTCCTTCCGACTGGACCGCGCGGGGGCGCAACATCACCATCGGCTCCGGGCTCGATCTCGATATTCCGGTTGCGCTCTACACCGAAGACTTCATCGGCGTGACCGTGTCGACCACCGGCGACCTTCACCTGTACGCCGGCGACAATCTCTTCATTGGCGGCGATCTCACCGCCGACGAAGGCAGCGTCACCCTGGATGCGGGCGCCGATGTCACTTTGACCAGCGGCAAGTCGATCTCCGCCGAAGCGGTGGAGGTGAGTGCCGGCAACAGTATCGTCGCTCCCAACGTGGCGATCGCCGCGACCAAGACCAACATCGCGATGACCGCGGACAACGACATCACCTTCAGCGACGGCGGCTCGATGACCGCTTCGGAGGGCGAAATCGACCTCTTCGCCGCTGACGACATCATGGTCGGCGGCGGCATGACCATCCATGCTGAGGACATCGACATCGAAGCCGGCGGCGACATCTCGATCCGCAGCGACATGACCGCCACCGAAGGATGGCCGAGCCTCAACGGCATCATCGAGGCCGGCCATCAGCTCGACCTTGGCGATCTGCTCGATGAGCTCGAGGAGGTGCCGCTCGATCTGATCTTCAAGGCGAGCGGCAATGTCGCTCTCGAAGCCGATGGCAACATCGCCATCGAAGGCGTCACTCTGCACGCCGACGGCGGCAACGTCGACATCGACGCCGGCAAGAGCATCTCCGTCGACGGGACGTTGATCGCCGAGGCCGGCGACGTCAGCCTGGCGGACTTGTTGCTTCCGGACGGCGAGATCACGCTCAACGCGCGCGACGGCAGCATTACCCTAAACGGTACGCTGCGCTCGTCGCCGGGCCCGCTCAGCATCAACTCGATCAAGAATGCCCTCGGCGACCTCAGCCTGCTCGACCTGCTCAATCTCGGCGGCAACACCACGATTGCCGACCTCGAGGCGCTGGGCTTCGACATCACCGGCTTCATCGTCGATCTCGACAAGCAGATCTCGCTCGGGCTCGGTTCCTATCTGGATTAC
>DASPMH010000323.1:0-2521 GCA_035627175.1 Terriglobales bacterium
CTGAATGTCGCCGAGCGAGCGCTTGTGCGCCTGCAGCCACTCCCGCCCTTGCTGCCACAACCGCCCGCGTTCGCTGTCGCAGTCGATCGTCGCCGGCAGTTGCTCGAGCGAACAAGCCTGGCGCAGCTCATCCAGGCGGAAGACCAGGTCCGATCCCCTCTCCTTTCTAAGGAGGGGACTAGCGGGAGGTTCCGGCGGCCGCAGCGCCGCAGCAACCCGGCCCTCGGGCACCACCGGCTCTGCCTCGTAGCCAGCCGTTGGCGCGGCGGTTGCCGCGAGCGATGGCGGAGCTGCCGTCATCGTTGCCGGCGGGGCAGGCACTGGCGTCGAGACAGGCGAGAGCCCACCGGTGACGGGCGCAGGCTCCGGCTCAGCTGCGACCGTCGCGCCTGGATGCAGATCTCTACTTGTCGCGACGTCAGCCGGCGCAGGCGGAGCTGCCGGCATCTCCGCAACGGAGGGTCGAGCCGGAGTGCTGCCGTGCACCGTGAGAGTAGGTAGCCAGCGAACGTCGTCCTCCGGCTCCGGCGGCAAGGACGGTCGCGGCTGGCGCCAGTCTTCGATCCAACCGAGCACGCCCGGAAGGATCAGAAACAGCACCATGCTCGCCAGCAGGATGGCGAGCTCGGCGGTGGTGATGTTGGCAGGCATCTTCATCGTTCCCCTCCTACCAAAAAAAAGGGGCAGAGCCTCGCGGCTCTGCCCCTTGGTGCTTCAGGCGCGATCGCTAGATCACTGCGCCTCGAAGTTGTTGGGCACGACGATGTCGTTGATCGTCGGCTGATCGCAGGAGGTGAACACACCCGCGAGGTTGCCGCCGGTCGCCGAGGTCAGGTCGTTGCCGCTGCAGGTGAAGCGGGCGCCGCTGGTCGTCCACGGACCGTTGGTGTCGCCCTCGAAGTCCGCCGGGTTGAGCACCAGGCCGGTGGCCGAACCGGTGGTCAGCGGAATCGGATTGGGCGTGCCGAACGAGCCCGGATCGTCGTCCCCTGTGCAGAACTGCTGGTCCGGTCCGTAGTCGGGAGCCATGCCGGTGCAGGCGCCGACGACGGTGCCGATCGCGCCGCTCAAGATCATGTAGGCCGCACCGGAGCCGGTGCCGCTTTCGGTGATCGTCGCCACCGGATCGAAGGGCGGCTCGCCCGCCGTGCCGTTGCAGTCCTGGGTGACGTCGACGCTGTACTCGGTGCTACCGGCGGCGCAGCCGATGTAGCCGGAGCCGGTGTTGCCCTCGCCGTGGATCGGCGCGCAAGGACGATCGGTCGGGCAGGTTTCCTGCATCTCGAAGCCCGGGGTGCAGTTGGTCGACAGCTCGCCGTTCTCATCGAACACCGTGCCGCCGCAGGTCTGGGCGGTGACGCCGCGGACGCAGGCGCAGGCGATCGTCTGAACCGGGATGCGCGGCAGATCGATGTCAGCGGCCTTGACCACGACCGGGATCGGGCCGCCGTCGCGGGAGCGGCCGACGGTCAGGACTTGCGAGCCGCCGGAAAAGGCGAGCGGGACGCTCAAGAACGGACCGTAAACGGTCGCGCCGCTGCCGTCGCTGATGACGAGACCATCGATGACGCCGGGCTTGAAGGGGTACGGAATGCGGGTCTCATTGGTGCAGTTCTGAGCGCAACCGTCGCCGCCGACCGGGCGGCACTTGACGCAGGTGCCGTTGGGGCAGCTGCCGGCCTGGCCGATGACGCAGCCACGCAGGTTGTCGGCACCGCCGATACACGCGCCGAGGTTGCCGGCGCAATCGTCTTCGGAATCGCAAGCCGAATTGGAGCTCTCGCCGCCGGCGCAGACGCCGCCGTTGTCGCAATCCTCGCCGGCATCGGTGACGCCGTTACCGCAGATTCCGCCAGTAGGAGGAGTCGTCGGGGTCGGCGTAAAGTCGCCGCCAGGGATGGTCGCCGTTGCTGTCGGACGTTCGCCGCAGCCCTCGAGCGCGTTGTTCACGGCCGTAATGATCTCGTCGACGGTAATATCGCCGCTACTGTCGGGATCACCGTTGGCGCAGCCGCCGTCGCCACCGGTGAGCGCGGCGTTGACCATGGTGACAATCTCGGAGACGTCGACGTCATCACTGCTGTTGCAGTCGCCGACGCAGAATGTCTGGGCTACGCCGACCTGGGCGCTCAGCGTCAACACCGCGGCGACAGCGCCGGCGGCGAGATACGATGCCGACCATCTGAAGCTCTTCATGCTCTCCTCCTGGATTTCTGGGTTACCGGCGAGCCATGCCGCCAGGGTTGATGAACGGAGATCGAAAGTGCGAAGGAATTAGCCAAACGCCATGCATAGAAGGTCTGAACCTACTTGCTACAAACAATCCGCAGCCGTCAAGACTACACGCGCGGCAATTTCTCGCGGGCGATGCTGTTGCCCTATGGCGTCTCGCTTGCGCCGGTTGCCATTGACGCCGGTGCCGCAAGCGATCATCGAATCGGGCCGATGAGTGCTCCTTCGACCGAGATCGAGGCGATCTATTTGCGCGTCTCGCCACCCGACATCGCGATCATCAAGTACC
>DASPMH010000324.1:0-2490 GCA_035627175.1 Terriglobales bacterium
AGCCGCGACCTGGCCGGCGCGACCGCCCCGGCGCTCGGCCTGACCCTGACCCGGGTCGCCTACGAAAGGAGCGCCCTCTTCCCCGAGGGGGCAGGCGCTGATCCCTTCCCGAAGGGCTGATGCCTTCCGCCGGCGGAAGGCATCAGCGCCGCAGGCGCGGGGGATTCGCAGCGAGCTTTAGAAGGTTGCGGCGATGCCTGCGCCGATGCCCCAATCCATTGCGGTCTCGGTGATGTTGGCCATGCCGGTCGGGCGGAAGATGAAGTTGTCGCTCAGCTCGATGTCGATGCCGGGCATGCAGACCACGTCGACCCAGCGCGTACCAAATTGATCCCAGATGCGGCCGGAGAACTCGGTGCGGAAGGCCCAGCTCTCACCTGCTTTGATGATGCCGGCGGCGCTCCAGTTGAAGACCCGCTTGATGTCGCTGCTGGTGTAGACGTTGTAACCGACGTGCGACTCGAGGGCGAGGCGCTGCCAGCTCCAGCGGAACGAGACGAACGGGTTGAAGCCGAAGTGGCCGGTGCCGAAGCCGCTCGCCGTGCCGTCTTCGATGTCGGGATCGGGGTCGTCGCGGACGGTGATGAGCTTGTCATCCGAGCCGGTAGGCGTGCTCAGCTCGAGACCGCCGGCGACCGAGAACATCTCGGTGATGGCGAAACGGAACTTGCCGTACAGCGTCAGATCGCCGAGGTCTTCTTCGGTCTCGGTGGTACCGTCGTCGCGGTGCGCCGTCTCGATTACCCCCGGCAGGATCAAGCCGATCTCGGTGTTCGGCGCAACGCCGTAGGAGGCGAGCAGATCGATGATGCCGCCGTTGAGTGACTCGACGCCGATGACGCGCCGGCCGTTGAGATCGAGGCGAGCGCAGTTCTCGCGCAGCGGGCCTCGGCAACGACCGGAGCGGGTAACGTCGTGATCCTCGGACTCCTCCGAGGCGTAGAAGCCGCGTACCTCGAGGCGAATCTGACCGCGATCGACGACGGCGGCTTCACGGGTGAAGTTGCGGAAGACGCGGTCTTCGTCGGTCACCTTGACGTCGGCCGCGAGCGCGACTCCAGCCATCGCCAACGACCACAGACCGGCAAGCCCGGCAAACACCCACCTGTGCGTTGCACCCTTCATCGCTCCCTCCTTCACGTGCCAGAGAGGCTGGCCAGTCGATCGATTTAGGTTCCAGAAACGGCGCGGGACGATATGTCCTCAAAGAGAAAAAAGTCAAGCTTGTGCGCCGCTTGCCGCCGCTGGCCCGGCCGCGCGAGAAGCCCCTCTCGCGCTGATCGGCGATCAGCGATCGGCAGCGCCGTCGATCAGACGGCGGGCATAGCGCTCCGATTCTTGGCTGCCGGCCGCACCCAGCATGCGCGAGATCTCCTGCACCCGCTCGTCGCCGGTCAAGACCCGCGCGTTCGAGTAGGTTCGGCCCTTCTTGACCTGTTTGTGCACCGCCAGGTGATGATCCGCCAGCGCGGCGATCTGCGGCAGGTGGGTGATGCTGAGGACCTGCCGGCCGCGGGCGAGGCGATGTAGCCGCTTGCCGACTCCTTCGGCGACGCTGCCGCCGATGCCGGTGTCGACTTCGTCGAAGATCACCGTGTCGACCTCCTCGGCGCCCGCCGTCAAAGCTTTCAAGGCGAGCATGATGCGCGACAGCTCGCCGCCGGAAGCGACGCGCGCCAGCGGCCGCGGCGGCTCGCCGGGATTGGCGGAGAGGTAGAGCTCGAGCACATCGGCGCCGGCAGCACTGAGCCAGCGGTCGTCTCGTGCGACGCCGTCGGCGGCGCACCGCTCGAATACTACCTGGAAGGCGACGCCACCCATGCCCAAGCTCGCCAGCTCCGGAGCCATTCGCTCCGCCAAGCCGGATGCGGCCGCTTGGCGGGCGACGGACAGCTCGCTTGCGGCTTGCCAGGCGGCGGCGGCGCGCTGCTGCACCTGCTCCCGCAGCGTATCGACATCGATGCCGCCGCCGTCGAGCTCCTCGAGCTCGGCGCACGCCCGCGCCAGCACCTCGACCAGTCCGTCGGCGTCGCACTCGTACTTGCGCTTGAGCCGCGACAGCAGTGCCAAGCGTTCCTCGATTTCCTCGAGCCGTTGCGGGTCGCGCTCGATGCGCTCGCCGAGGCGGCGCAGCTCGAGCGCTGCGTCGTCGAGCTGAGCGCTCGCCTGTCGCAGCGTCTCCAGCACCGGATCGAAAGCGGTATCGATGCGACTCGCCTCTTGCAGCTGCACCATCACTCGGCCGACGGCGGTCGACACCGGCTCCTCGCCCGAATAGAGCGCCTCTTCACTTTGCGAGCAGATCTGCTGCAGCCGCTCGGCGTGACGCTGGCGCTCGCGCTCCTGCTTCAGCTCCGCTTCCTCGCCCCGCACCACTTTCGCTTGGCCGAGCTCATCGGCCTGGAAGCGCAACAGCGCGAGGCGCTGCTGCAGGGCCGCACGACCTTCGCTGCGTTGCCGCAGGAGCTCTGCCGCCTGCCGATATTCCTC
>DASPMH010000325.1:0-3796 GCA_035627175.1 Terriglobales bacterium
CGGCGAGCGAGTAGCCTTTGCCCCAATAGGCATGCTCCATGACGAAGCTGCGCGGTTGGCCCAGGGCGCAGTGGTAGGCGTAGAGAGCAGCACCGAGAGCGCCGCCGCCGTCACCGGCGGCGGGCTGAATGAAGACTTCCTTGATCGGCGTCTCTTTGACGATGCGACCGTTGGCGACGCTGTTGAGAGCGACACCGCCCGCCATGCAGAGCTTGGTCAGCCCCGTCTGGCGGTGCAGGCCGCGCGCCATCTTCAAGACGATCTCTTCGGTGACGACCTGGATGCTGGCGGCGACGTCGGCATAGTACTGGTTGCGCTCGCACATCCGATTGAAGTCGGAGGGCTTGTCGCCGAAGTACTCGGGATATCCCGACCCCTCGGTGAAGAAGTGCCAATCGGGATTGCGCGGCTCGCCGAACAGATCGCAGAACTTCTTCTTGTAGGTCTGGGTCGACGAGTGGTGGAAGGAGAAATAGTCCATGTCGAGCCAGACACCGCCGTCATCGTCGACGTTGATCAGCTTGTAGACCTTGTCGACGTAGCGCGGCTTGCCGTAGGGCGCCATGCCCATGACCTTGTACTCGCCCTCGTTGACCTCGAAGCCGAGGAAGGCGGTGAAGGCGCTGTAGAGCAGGCCGACCGAGTGGGGGAAGCGAACCTCGCGCAGCAGGCGAATCTGGTTGCCTTTGCCGACACCCATGGTTGCGGTCGCCCATTCTCCGACGCCGTCGATGGTCAGGATCGCCGCTTCATCGAAGGGCGAGCACAGAAAGGTGCTGGCAGCGTGCGACAAATGATGCTCGCTGAACAGGATGCGGTCTGGCGAGATGCCGAGCTCTTGGCGGAAGATGTTCTTGACCCAGAGCTTGTCGAGGAGCCAGGTGGTCATGGCATCGCCGAAGACCTTCCAGGACTTCGGTACGACCTGCAGCGCGGTGGTCAGAATGCGCTCAAATTTGACGAACGGTTTTTCGTAGAAGACGACGTAGTCAATATCGTTGACGCCGATGCCGGCTTCTTCCAGGCAGTAGCGGATCGCCAGACGGGGGAAGCCGCTGTCGTGCTTCTTCCGGCTGAAACGCTCTTCCTCCGAAGCAGCCACCAACTTGCCATTGACCAGCAGGGCGGCGGCAGCGTCATGGTAGAAGCAAGAGATACCTAGAATGTTCATGCGGTCAGTGACTCCTCACTAAGTTTTCATACAAGTCGGACATCAATCGGACGTGGCGTTCGAGGCTGAACTCATCGAGGGCCCAGCGGCGGGCTCGCTGGCCGATCTCGTGGCGCAGCTCCGGTTGGGCCATCAACAAGATCAGGCGAGCGGCGAGTGCCTCGACGTTGCCAGGAGGGACGAGAAAGCCGGTCTCGCCGTCGCGAATCAACTCCGGCACTCCCCCGGCGGCACTGGCGATCACCGGTTTGCCGAGCAGCATCCCCTCGAGAATCACCCGGCCGAAGGGCTCGGGCCGGACCGAGGTATGCACGACGATGTCGAGTGCGCCCATGACGTCGGCGATATCGCTGCGAAAGCCGGTGACGCGAACGCCGCCGGCGAGCTGCAGCTCGGCGATGCGATGCTCGAGGCGACGGTGATAGTCGGCACCCGCCTTGTGCACTCCGCCGATGATCAAAGCCTGCGCCGAGGGCAGCTCGCGCCGCACCTTGGCCATCGCTTCGACCAGCACCAGCTGGCCTTTCCATTCCTGGATGTTGCCGGCGACGCCGGCGCACGGGCCACCGTCGACGCCGAGCTCGCGGCGCACCTCGGCTGACTCGCGCTTGGGGTGATAGCCCTGCTCGTCGAGAGCGTCGTAGATCACCGCGGTGCGGTGCGCCCGGATGCCGCTCGCAACGCAGTGCTGTGCCACCGCTTGCGTCATCGGCACCAAGGCATCGATGCGGGGCGCGATCCAGCGCTCGCGAGCGGAGTACTTCTCGAAACCTTTGACATGGCAGAGCATCGGGGTGCGGGTCAGCATGCAGGCAAGGATGCCGTCGAAGTTGGCGCGTACGCCGTTACCGAGATGAACCACGTCTGTCTTGGTTGTGCGAATGATTTGAGCGAGGCGAAGGGCGGCTGGCAGCTCTTCGGTCAACAGTCGCAAAGCTTGTCGCCCGGCGGACAGTGCCGCTCGGAACGCGCGCGTCTTTTTCGCTTTACGGTAGCCCTCGTAACCCAGCAGCGCGTGCTCTTTGGGAAGCCGTCGCCGGTCAACGTGATACACGGGCACTTCTAGTACGCGCAAGTCCGATTCGATGGTTTTGGCCTCATAAAGCACGATTGCGGGCGCGAAGCGGCTGCGGTCGAGGCCGCGGATCTGGTGATAGAGCCCGGTGAGCGATCCGCCAACCACGCCGCCGCTCGACGCTTCGATGAACAAGACACGGATCATGCTGCCGCCGTCGCCAACCCCTCGATCGCCGCAACTGTCTCGAGGCGAGAGTGGCTCAAGGTCAAACCTATTTCGTAGCTCGGCACCGCCGCGGTCAGTCCGCGAATGTTCTGCTCGCGTTGCATCATCAACCCGTCACCCGCCAGATACTCGAGCACCGCCGCAAAGGCCCAATACCGCCGTAGGTCATTGATCACCATATCTCCGGCGCTCAGCAGCGCCGCGGCGCGCCTTTGGTCGAGCGGTCGCACGTAGGCCTGCGGCGCTCGCCGGGGAAAAAGCAGTCGCGACGCGACACCGCCGCCGCCGAGTTGCCCGGCCGCCATATGGTAGCCGCCGCGGTTGAGCAGATAGGACCACGCGATCGGCTCCAGTCGGGCGCAGGCGTCGCCAAGCCATTTTCGACTTTGATCATCGATCAGCAGCGGCTCGCGCACCGGCCGCACCTGGCGCTGGTGATGCAACACGAAGCTATCGGCCAACAGTTGCGCCCCGGGCTGCGCTGCCAGGGCGACCGCCAGCGTCGACTTGCCGATGCCACTGCCGCCAGCCAACAGGGTCACTCCCGAGGCCGACGCGACGCCGGCGGCGTGAATCGGATGCATGCGGCCGGTGTGCTCCAGCCACCACCAGCAGGGGTAATACACCAGGTAGTACAGCAGCGTGGTGTAGCGGCGGCGGCGCTGCGCCGTAGTTTGCCGCGGCACCAACCATCGCCTCAGCCGATCGCTCCGCTCGCTGTTGGCGACCCGAAAATGGAAGTCGCCCTCGACTCGCAATTGCCGCCCATCCCACTCGAACGCGAGCCATAGGTCGCGAAGGTCATCGACGCGATACCAGCGAATCGAGGTATCGCCGAGGTAGAGGTCGCGGTCGACGCGCCGCATCGCCGCCAGCATCCGTTCCGGACGTGCGGGCGGGGCACCGTCATGCCAGCGCAGCACCACCTCGACGTCTACTGCGGTGGTGCCTTCCAGGCAGCGCATCAGATGAACCCGTGCATACTCGCGCAGCTCGTCGTCGTCGCAAACGAGGCGGAAGCGCGCTCCGGCGACGCTGCCGGTCAATCCGTCAGCGATCGACATTGCGCGCCTGGGGGGCGTTCGATATGCGGATAAAGTTCGTCAAAGCAGCAAGCGAGCCCATCTTGGCAAGAAACCGTTCCCTCAACGACGTCATCGGCATCTTCAGTACGAGGGCGGTTTGGACGGTGATGGGGATGATCAGCGGCATCATTCTCGCCCGTTGGCTCGGCCCTCACGACCGCGGCATCCTCGCCCTGGTCCTGGTCCTACCCTCGACCGCGATGACTTTCGTCAAGCTCGGGGTGTCACAGTCGAACGTCTACTTCATCAACCGCGAGAGCTGCCGGCCGGAGGAGGTCGCCTCCAACGCGGTGGCTC
>DASPMH010000326.1:0-3680 GCA_035627175.1 Terriglobales bacterium
CTCTCCTCTGAGGAATTCCGCTGCTGCGGACGTGGGTCAGGTACGCGTCTCGACCGCATCAGTCAATTGCCCAATCCCCCTCCTCCTCCCTCCCTTTCCGAGGAGGGAGGAGGAGGGAGGTTGAGGCCTTCCTGTTATATGCGCCAGGTGACTCTCCGCTCGCTGCCCAAAAATCCGCGCCTGCGGCGCTGCCCCCTTTGGGAAAGTTGGGAAAGGGGGCGCACACCTTTCAGCCGATCTCGGCGAGCTCGAGCCGGCCCGCCCAACGCTGCGCCAACACCGCCCGCAGGGCCGTGGATTCCGGCTTGCTCAGCGTCGGATCGTGCTCGAGCCACTGTTTGGCGGCATCTCGCGCGGCGACCAGCAGGGCGCGGTCGCGCACCAGATTGGCGGCGCGGAAATCGGGCAGGCCCGATTGCCGCGTGCCGAGAAGCTCCCCGGGCCCGCGCATCTCGAGGTCGAGGTCGGCAATGGCGAAACCGTCGTTGGTGCGGGTCAGCGCCTGCAATCGCCGAAAGGCATCCTCGTTTTGCCAGAAGCCGGCGACCAGGATGCACAGCGACTCGCCGCCGCCTCGTCCGACGCGACCGCGGAGCTGGTGCAGCTGCGCCAGGCCGAAGCGGTCGGCATGCTCGATCACCATCACCGTTGCCGCCGGTACATCGATGCCGACCTCGATTACCGTGGTGCTGACCAATACCTGGACCTCGCCGCTCTTGAAGCGGCGCATTACCGCATCCTTCTCGCTCGCCTTCATGCGACCATGCACCAGCTCGACGCGATAATTGGCAAACACCGAACGCGCTAGCTCGACCGCCATGGTCGTCGCGTCGCGCATGTCGGAATCTTCCGAGCCTTCGACGAGGGGGTAGACGACGTACGCCTGCTCGCCACGATCGAGAGCGCGGCGGACGTGATCGTAGACGCGCTGGCTCTGGTCCTCGCGCACCAATACCGTCTTGATCGGCTTGCGACCGGGCGGCAGCTGGTCGATCACCGAAACGTCGAGGTCGCCGTAGACGGTCATCGCCAAGGTGCGCGGGATCGGCGTCGCCGTCATCAGCAAAGTATCCGGCCAGATTGCCTCGAGTCCGCTGCTCGCATCGCTTTGTCCGAGCCGCCGCAGCGCGGCGCGCTGCATCACGCCGAAGCGATGCTGCTCGTCGATTACGCCCAAGCCCAAGCGTTGAAAGCGGACCCCGTCCTGAATCAACGCATGCGTCCCGACCACCAGCTGAATCTCGCCGGCCGCGATCCCTTCGATCAAGGGACGCCGCTCTGCCTTGCGCAGCGCTCCGGTCAGCAGTGCGGTGCGAACGCCAAGCGGTTCGACCAGGCGGGCCACCGTCGCCGCGTGCTGCTCCGCTAGCAGCTCGGTCGGCGCCATGAACGCGGCTTGATGGCCGCTCTCGATAGCCACCAGCGCCGCCAGCAGGGCGACCATCGTTTTTCCCGAGCCGACATCGCCTTGCACCAAGCGGTTCATCGGACGCGGCTCGGCCATATCGCGTTCGATCTCCTGCAGTACACGCCGCTGCGCCGTAGTCAGCTGAAACGGCAGCGTCTGCAGCAACGCCGCCGTCAATTGCCGCCGCGGCAGCAAAGCGATGCCGGTCTCGGCTGCGATGCGTCGGCGCCGCAGCAGCATGCCGAGCTGGAGATAGAAGAGCTCGTCGAAAACGATCGAGCGGTGTCCGAGGGATCGGCCGGCGTTGAGCGCATCTACGTCCGCGTCTTGTGCCGGCTGATGTACCAGCCGCATCGCGGCAGCAAGGTCTGCGACTCCGGCATTCTTGGCGACCTCAGGCGGCAAGGCACTGACCAGACGTTCGCCCCAGGTCTCGACCGCCTGGGCCGCGATCTTGCGCATCGCGCCGACGGAGAGCGTCGTCGGCTTGTTGTACACCGGCAGCACGCCCTGCCCTTCGAGCTCGCCGAGCGCCTGCATCTCCGGGTGGGTGATGCGCTTCTGCCCACCCGGCACGGCTTCGACCTTGCCGTAGGCGACATAGCGTTCACCGATCTGGAAACGGTTGCGGAAGTACGAGATCTGATGGAACCAGGTCAGCGCCAGCAAGCCGCTCTCGTCTTTGATCACGCCCTCGAGCAGGCGGCGCTGGGTGCGCCCGACGAAGCGCTCGGCGAAATGCACCAGCTCGCCACAGACGGTTGCCGATTCGCCAGGTCGAAGCTGGCGGATCGGCACCAGGGCGCGGCGATCCTCGTAACGAAACGGCAGGTGATAGAGCAGGTCCTCGACACTGACGACGCCGAACCGGCGCAGCAGCTCGGCGCGTCGCGGTCCGACGCCTGGCACGAACTGCACCGATTGCTTCAACGAAGCGAAGCTGTCGTCGAACCCGGACGTCGTCCGGCGGTACTCGACGACCTCCGGCTCCGCCTTGCCCTGCAGCGCATCGATCTTCTGCTGGCATTCAAGGGCCGACTGCCGGCGCCGCTCGGGCGAGGCTCCGGCGCACTCCCGCAGCGACGCACATAGCTCTTGCAGCAACTGTCGCGTGCGCTGGTCGGCGATCTGCGCCAGCAGCGCCTCGCCGCGGCGCGACAGCTCGGCACCGGGGATATGGGCGCGCGCTGCGGCAGCCGCGGGCGCGCGCACGATGAAGTCGATCGCGGGCCGGGCCGCCGCCAGAAACTGCGGCAGCCCGCCCGCGTTGTCGAGCTTTCCCGCTCCTGCCGGATCAGGCGGAAGCAGCGGAGCCTGACTTGGCCGGGGTGGCTCCGGCGGCACCATGGTGATCCTGCAGCGGGCAGACGGTCAGCGCCTCGCGGCTGAGTAGCTCGATGCCTTCGGCGGCGGCCGCCGCTCCGGCGATGGTGGTGAAGTAGGGGATGCGCCGCTCGAGGGCACGACGGCGAATAGCGAAAGAATCGAGCTGAGGACCGAAACCCTTCGGTGTGTTGATCACCATCGCAATGGTTTCGGCCTCGATCGCATCGACGACATCCGGGCTGCCCTCGCCGACCTTGTTGATTGTCTCGACCTGCAGCCCAGCTTCCCGCAGCCGCTCGGCGGTGCCGCTGGTGGCGACCAGCTCGAAGCCGACATCGACCAGCTTGCGGGCAATGCGCGCCATCTCTTCCTTGTCGGGCTCACGCACACTGATGAACACCCGGCCGCTGCGCGGCAGCAGAGTGCCCGCGGCGATCTGGGCCTTGGCAAAGGCGCCGCCGAAGGAATCGCTGATCCCCATCACCTCGCCGGTCGACTTCATCTCCGGCCCGAGCAGAGTATCGACCCCCGGGAACTTGGCGAAGGGGAACACCGATTCCTTGACCGAGATGTGGGTCGGCACGATCTCCTCGGTAAAGCCGAGCTCCTGCAGAGTCTTGCCACCCATCACCCGGGCGGCGATCTGCGCCAGCGGCCGCCCGATCGCCTTGCTGACGAAGGGCACCGTACGCGAAGCACGGGGATTGACCTCGAGGATGAACACCTCGCCGTCCTTGATGGCGAACTGAACGTTCATCAGACCGATGACGTTGAGCTCGAGCGCCATCGCTTTGGCCTGGCGGCGCACGTCGTCGAGCACCTGCGCCGAGACCGAATTGGTCGGCAGCGAGCAGGCGCTGTCGCCGGAGTGCACGCCAGCCCGCTCGATGTGCTCCATGATGCCGCCGATGACCACGGTCTTGCCGTCGGAGACGACGTCGACGTC
>DASPMH010000327.1:0-2375 GCA_035627175.1 Terriglobales bacterium
CACGACCAGGAGCAGTACGGCAACCGGCTGGATGCAACACTGCGCGCCAATTTGGGCGGCGGCGTCAAGAACGAGCTGGTCGTCGGCTTCGACGTGAACCGCATCGCGTTCCTGAGCACGAGTAATTCGGGCGCGACGCCGGTGCCCGAGTCGTACGTCGACGCCTTCAATCCGCAGCCGGGGTTCTTCATCCACAATCCGCCGGGCATGGGACCCAGAACGGGAACCGTGACCAGACAGTATTCGCTGTTCGCCGAGGATCGATTGGAGTTGTCCAAGGAGCTAGCACTCGTTGCCGGCATTCGGCTGGATAAGCCAACCCTCAAACGCTGGGATCTACTTACGGGCGGCTATATCCGCAAGGAGTTCTCACATACGCCGTGGCGGGTCGGAGCCGTCTTCACGCCCGTCAAGGATCTGGCTTTCTATGGCCAGTATTCGACCGGCGTCGATCCCATCGGCGGCGCCGTCATCACCCTCAGCGCTGCCAACGCCAACTTCGAACTAGCCACGGGGCAGCAGTACGAGGTCGGTGTGAAGCAGTCGTTCTGGAACGGGCTCGGCGAGTGGACGCTAGCGGCCTACGACATCAAGAAGCAAAACTTGTTGTCTCCCGATCCGAACAATTCGCTCCTCGTGCGCCAGATCGGTGCCCAGTCATCGCGCGGCATCGAGCGTCGCTGGCGCTGCAGGTCACCGACACGGTGCGCTATGAAGGCAACGTGGCGGTGCTCGAAGCGCAGTACGACCAGTTCGCGACGACCGTGAGTGGGCGTTTCGTAGACTTCTCCGGCAACCGGCCGACGAACGTTCCCCAGCAGGTGATCAACAACTGGCTGAGCTGGGCCTTCATGCCGCAATGGGAGGCGCATGTCGGCGTGCAGTGGGTCGGCACGATGTACAACGACGACGCCAATACCGTGAAGCGTCCGCCGTTCACCGTCGTGAACCTGGGGCTCGACTACGACGTCACCAAGAACAGCGAGATCGCACTATGGGTCTTCAATGCCTTCGATGAGGTCTATGCGGTCGGAGGCAACGCGACCGAATGGCAACTTGCTCCGCCGCGTTCTGCCGAGCTCAGCTATCGCGTGAAGTACTGAGATGAACGATCTCACCCATGCGCAGTCGTTCACTGCGCCGAAGGTCCGCCGTGCCGGTCTGGCGCGGCGGGCCGTGAAAACCGGCAAGCGGTGGTTGTTCTATACGCATCGCTGGCTCGGGGTTGCGACTTGCCTGCTCAGTGTCATGTGGTTCCTGTCGGGCCTCGTGATGCTCTACGTGCCGTTTCCGGCGTGGAACGATGAGCAGCGCGTGGCTTCGCTGGCGGCGATCGCTGCTGGAACCGTGAAAGTGCTTCCCGACGAAGCGCTCGCGAGATCGGGGCTGACCGCTCTGCCATCCGTATTCCGGCTCGAGATGGGCGCCGCAGGACCGGTCTACCGCATTGTCGCCGACGGCAAGCACGTCTCGGTCTCGGCCGTCTCTGGCGAGCCCGTTAGCGATGTCAGCGAGGCGGACGCGCGCAAGCTCGTCGGCACGACATTCGGCGAGAAGATCGCTCGTGTTTCCGTGATCGACTACGATCAATGGACGGTGACGCGGAAGTACGATCCCTACCGGCCGCTCTACAAGCTCGAGCTCGGCGATGCCGCGGCCACCGTCGTCTACGTCTCTACTCGCACCGGCGAGATCGTGCAGGATACGACCCACTTCGAGCGCGTGTGGAATTGGCTCGGCGCCATCCCGCACTGGATCTACTTCTCGCCCATCCGCAAGGACGCCGACCTCTGGCACAACGTCGTGGTCTGGCTGTCCGGACCGATGATCATCAGTGCCATCGCGGGGATGTGGATCGGCATCCTCAGGCTGCGTCCTAGCCGCGCCGCCAAGGGCAAGTCGATGACGCCGCATCGGGGCTGGATGAAATGGCACCACCTCGGAGGCCTCATCGGGGGCCTTTTCCTCGTGACATGGATCGCCAGCGGCTGGCTGTCGATGAATCCGTTCAAGTTGTTCGCGCGCTCGCAGATCACCGATGCGCAGCGTGCCGCCTATGCCGGTCGCGCCTCGCCACCCACCCTGGGCGTGACGTGGGATGCTCTCGCCAACGCGATCGGCACGGGCGCCAGCGAACTCTCGTTTGCTTGGGTCGGCGCAACGCCTATCATGCTCGCCCGCAAGCCGGGCGGTTCAGCCCTGCTCGCCGCCGGCACCGGATCACCGCTGACGCTAGATCAAACATTGCTGGTCAAGGCGGCGCAGGCCGGTTACCCGGCCGACCGCATCGCGGCGGTCGACCTTCTCACCGAGGAAGACGTCTACTGGTACTCCCACCATCGCAAGCGCCCGCTGCCGGTTCTCAGGGTGCAGTT
>DASPMH010000328.1:0-2739 GCA_035627175.1 Terriglobales bacterium
CCACGATGTCGGCAGTATTGGAGAAACAAACTCCGCCTTCATCGACGACTGGCAGCGGATTGGGCCGGACCGCGACGGCCATTTGCACCGCTCCGGTGCTGCCTAGCGCAAGCGGGTCGACCGCCGGGCCGCCGCCGACGCGGTGCGGAACCATCACTGCTTCGGCGGTGATGATCGTATCGGTATCATAGATGCCGTTGCCGCCTGGATCGAACTGGCCATTGTTGTTCGGATCCCAGATCAAGTACTCGTTGCGATCCGGCTCGTAGACTCCGTCGAAGTCGGCATCCAAGAACACCTCCCGCGGAAGGTCCTCGAACGGCTCATTGTTGTCGCGTTGGCCGTTGGAATTCAGATCGACGAAAGGCTCAGAGCCGCGCGCCGCGACGACGATCTTGATCTTCTCAGCGGCGTTGGCGGGACACAACGAACGGAATTGCGTCTCTGCGACGCCGCCTTCGTCGGTCAGCGCTTGTGCCGGCAATGTCCCGCGGCTGCGCGGGGCGAAGAAGGCAATGGGCGTCTGAGGGTCGACCGGGCGGCCGGCGAAATCACCGGCGACGACTTCGATGTCGCCCACCGCGTTGACGATGCACATGTTGCCCGTATCGAACATCTCGAAGCGCAGGTCGGTGCCGGCGCCAAAGCTGAGCGCGGATACGCGAGTAAGCGGGAACGGATCGACTTGGCCGAGGCGTACCGGCTTGAGCACGGTCTCGGCGACGATGATGTTGTCGCTGTCGTACTCGCCATTGCCCTCTGCGTCGTACTGCCCGTCGCCGTCCGCGTCCCAGATCAGGTACTCGTTCAGCTCCGGCTCATAGACGCCATTGCGATTGGCATCGAGGAAGGCGTCCCTCGGCAAGTCGGTGAAGGGCTCGCCCTCGTCCCAGATACCGTTCGAGCTCAAATCGACGAACGGCTCACTACCGCGCACCGCCGCGACGACGGTGATTTCTTCGAGCGAGCTCGCCGGACAAAGCGAGCGAAATACCGCGGTCGCAATGCCGTTGGCGTCGGTGACGATTCGCTCGGGCAAGATGCCGCGCCCGCTCTCGACAAAGAAGGCGATTTCGGTGCCGGTCACCGGCCGACCGCGGAAATCACCCACCAGGGCGACGATGTCGCGCGTGACATTGACCATGCACCGGCCGGCCTCGTCGAACATCTCGATGGTTATGTCATTGGTACCGGACTGGTAGCTCAGCCGTGAGGCGTTGCTCGGCTGACTCAGAACCGGCGGCAGGGTCGGGGTGGGCGGAATCGGCGTCACCGACGGCACCGGAGTCTGGCTCGGCGGCGACGTAGGAGAAGGTTCGAGAGTCGCGGTCGCCGTCGGGGTAAATGGGTTCAGCACCGGTCCGCCGTCGTCTTCGAAAGACGGTACGATGACTGCCGTATCGGAGATGATCGCGTCGTCGTTGTAGCGCAGGTCGCCGCAGTTGTTCTCTGGGCCGCCGGGGCCGCAATCGTAGTCGGCGTTGTTGTTGGGATCCCAGATCATGTACTCGTCGAGCGCCGCCTCGAAGATGCCGTTGCGATTGCCGTCGAGGAATACCTCGACCGGCAGGTCGGTGAACGGCTCGATGTCGTACTCGTCATTGCTGTTGGCGTCGACAAAGGCCTCGCCATCATCGAACCGGCCGTTGCCGTTGCTGTCGGTGAACGCCTCCTGGTCGTGGCGGCCGTTCGAGTTCAAGTCGGTGAACGGCTCGGAGCCGCGCAGCACCGCCGCCATGGTGATCTCTTCGGCAGCATTGGCGGGACAGAGCGAGCGGAAGGTCGCTTGGGCCTCACCCTCTTCGTCCGAATTGGCGGAAGCATCGAGCAAGCCGCGGCCGCGCTCGACGAAGAAGGATACCCGTACGTTGGCGAGTGGACGGCCTTGGAAGTCACCGACCAGCACCGCGATCTCGGTGGTGGCGTTGACGATGCAAAGTCCGCCTTCGGTGAACATCTCGAGGAAGAGATCCTCGGTACCGGCGTTGTAGCTGATCCGCGAAGCGCCCGAACGAGGGAACTCCTCGATCGGCGTCGGCGTCAGCACCGGCACCAGGGTCGGCGTAGAAGTGCTGCTCCCCCGGGTCGGGTCGCCACCGCCGCCAATGATGCTGTCCGCATCAGATTTGTTCGGCCCGCCACATGCGGCCAGGGATGCCAGCGCTGCCAGAGCGCAAGCGAGACGAACTACACTCGCCGTGCGGGCTTGCACGCTGATGCGTGTCCACGACCGCTTCTTCATACCACTCCTCCTCATCATCGATTGCGCGCGGTCACCGGTTGCTGAGGAACTGGACGACCTCACCGAATTTCAGGAATGCCGGACCGATGACCACAATGAACAGTGGCGGCAGCAACAGCGTCGCCAACGGAATCAGAACTTTGATCGGCAGCTTGCGGGCGGCCTCTTCGGCGCGTTGCCGGCGCTTGGTGCGCAGCAGGTCGGCGTGGGCGCGCAGAGTCTGGCCCATGCTGGCGCCGAGCTTGTGGCTCTGAATGATCATCGCGGTGAGCGATTTGAGATCCTCGGCGCCGTTGCGTACGCCGAGATCGTGCAGAGCTTCTTCCCGCGGCCGGCCGGCGCGGAGCTCGGCGTGCACCTGTGACAGCTCCTTGCCGAGGGCGTCGTTCTGCGCCGAACGCTCGTCGCCGACACGCTGGATCGCCGCATTCAGGCCGAGACCGGCTTCGATGCAGACGACCAGCAGATCGAGGGCGTCGGGGAGCCCCTCCGTGATC
>DASPMH010000329.1:0-2951 GCA_035627175.1 Terriglobales bacterium
ACGCTTGCAGCCTGAACGCCTCTTCGAACGCAGCTCTCCGCGCTGATGTCAGCGGCGGCGGCCCGGTTCCTTTGACCGTCGGTGGCATCGTCCAACTCGACACCTGCCGTCTCGCCCCGAATGCCTATCCGATCGAGGACGACACCGTTCTGATCGCCGGCGCGGTCACCAAGAGCCTGACCCCGGTCGCTCTGCTGGGCAACAACGTCTGCACCCGCACTCTGCGCGCTGAGGGCTGGTGCGATTGCGGCGCCAACTCGAATTCGGCCGTCGACATCGACATCTGCCGCGACAGCTGCATCGACAACAGCACGTGCTCGACTACCGATCAGCATTGCGCCGAAGACGATGACTGCCCTGTTGGTGAAACCTGCACCGCTAACACCGCGACCGATGCCTGCCTCGGCGCGAACGTCTTGGCCGCCGCAGCTAGCGGCGCCGGCGAATGCGGCAATGGCCCTCTAACCGCAGACTTCAGCGGCGCTTCCGGTACCGGCGATTGCGGCGTCAGCCTGTCGGTTGAGTTCAAGATCACCCCGGGTGCGGCCAACGGCGCCGACGGCACCGCTTGCACTGCGGACGATCTCGTTGCTCCGACCGCCGCGACCGGCATTCCGTTGACCACCGGCACCGCGGTTGGCAACGTCCAGGATGCGGGCGCGGCGTCCGATCCGGAAACGGGTGCCGTCTACAGCGACACCCGCAGCGGCAGCCCGATCAGCAGCTGCGCTGGCCTCGACTCCAGCACGCTGACCGGTCTCTCGCTCGTCGGCACCATCCCGGCGCTCGACGGCACCGCCCCGATCGGCGACGCGCTGATCAGCTTGACCCTGACCTGCCTTTAATCCGGGTCTGCTGAGCAGTCGCTCTCGAGAAGAGGGTGGCGGGGAAACCCGTCACCCTCTTTCTTTTTGTACGACTCGATTTAGGTGAATCCTTCTGGTATCGCCGCGTCCGTCAGAGCACGAAATTCGCCTGCCGCTAGCCCGAGCCGCAGCGCAGGTTTGGGAGGCTGACCGCTATGTTCCGCATTATCACCTGTTCCTTCGTTGTCGCTGCTTCGTTGTGCACCGCCTCGATGGCGTCCGCAGCCGAGATGAAGTTACCGAACGAGCTCGGCAAGGCTCGCCTCGGTATGACCGACGAGCAAGCCAAGAAGGAGATTGAAGGGCTGACCATCAAGGTCGCCGATGCTTCCAACAGCAGCGTCGTGCCGCAATTCCATTACGGCGAAGGCGCCACCGATCTCGGTAAGATCGGTCCGCTGACCGGCTGTACCGGCCGTTTGCGTTTCTTTCAGCACGAGCTGATCAACATCAACACCACCTGCAGCGACAAGGCCGCCACCGAGGCCTACCTTCGCAAGACCTACGGCGATCCCGCTCCCGGCGAAAACTTCCTGCGCTGGCAGGACGGTGAGCGCGTCCTGACCTACTCGACCACCGGCGGCAACTTCGATCTCGCCGATAAGGCGAAGAGCGACCAGTTCAACATGCAATTGCTCGCCTTGGTCATGCAGGCTCAAGGCAAACGCCCCGCCGCCTCCGGCTCCCCGGCCGCCACTCCCGTCATCACCCCAGCCGCCCAACCCTGAGGAATGGGCGAAGCTGTAGCGTCGGCTGTCCCAGCCGACGGGGCGGGGCGGCGGCGGCAGGTAGCCAGGCGCACTCGGAGAGCGCACGCGCTGTGGCTCTCCCTGCTGTTGCTGCCGGTGGTCTCGGCGGCGGCCGATGCGCCGCGCTTCGACTGCACCCTTCATAAGAGCGAAGTCCAGCTGCCCTTCGGACTCAATACCGGCGACTGGAACGAGGACGGCCGCACCGACTTGATCATCAGCTACGCCAGCGGCCACATCGTGCCCTTCCTCGCTACTAACAACGGCTGGAACGCCCAGCAGGCGATCGCCACCGGCCGGACCAGCCGCGGCATCGCGGTGCGCGACCTCGATGGTGACAAACACCTCGACCTGATCGTCGCCAATGCCGGCTCCGAGGACGTCGCCGTGCTGCACGGCGATGGCAAGGGTAGCTTCAAGGAAGTCCGCCGCTTCAGTCCGGGCATCTCGCCGTTCCATCCCTACCTCGTCGATCTCGACGGCAGCCCGGTCCCCGATCTGGTCATCGTCAACGAGAGTAACTGGGCCGGTACCGCGATCCGGGGCACGGTCACCGTCATCTACGACTTCGCCTCGCCGCAGGAAGCGAAGCCGGTCAATCTCACCGCCGGCATCTATCCTGCCGCCGCCGCCTTCGCCGATTTCGACAAGAAGCCGGGACTCGATCTGGCAGTGGTCAATTGGCAGTCGGCCACGCTGTCGCTGTTCGCTAATCAGGGCAAGCGCAGCTTTGCGCCTCACCGTGAGCTGCAGTACGGCGGGCTGGTGCCCTACGGCGTCTACAGCGACGACTTCAACGGCGACGGCAACGCCGACCTCGCCATCACCGACGTCAACGCCGGTGGCGTCTGGGTGATGCACGGGGACGGGCAGGGCGACTTCGCTGCGGCGCGCAGCTTCGCTGCCGGCATCGGGGCGCGTTGTGTCGTCGGCGCCGACGTCGACGGCGACGGGCAGCAGGACCTGGTCACCGCCGACACCGCCGCCGGCACGGTATCGATCCTTTCCGGCGCCAAGGACGGCAGCTTCGCCGCGCCGCTCGCGATTCCGGTCGGACCGAGCCCGCGCATGGTCCACGCCGAGGACCTCGACCGCGACGGCAAAGTCGATCTCGTCGCCACCCTGCTCGGCGGCACCGAGATCGCGATCCTGCGTCAAACCACCGGCAAAGGCACGCCGTGTCCCAAGGCCGAGCCGGTCAAACGTTGATGCTTTCACCGCGCAGGCGCGGAGTTTCGCCGAGACGCGCAGAGAAAAGAGATTTTGTAAGGGCATGCAGATGAGAACTACGATCCTGATCGCCACCCTGATCGCCATAGCGGGCTGCAGCTGCCGC
>DASPMH010000330.1:0-5088 GCA_035627175.1 Terriglobales bacterium
GAAGGCGAGCGAGCTGGCGACGACGACGGTCGCCACGCCGCACCCGCCGGCGAGATACAACAACAGGCGCGGTCGCGTCGCCAGCAGCTTGTACGCGGTCAGCAGCAGCAGCGCTGCGGTCAACAACAGCAACGCCGACTGGAGCAGGCCGGCAGAGGTGAAGCGGGTGGCGAGCGGGAAAGCCAGGCGCTGCCACCAGAGCGGGCGGCAATCGTCGGCACCGGTGGCCGAGCGGGCGAAGCTCAGGTTGGCCTCGATATCCGGATCGCGCGGTGCCAGCTGGGCGGCGCGCTCGTAATGGACGATCGCCAGGCCTTTGCGGCCGAGCTTGAAGTAGCTGTTGCCGAGATTGAAACGCACCGCGGCGCTCTCCCAGCCGCTCCGCAAGACCGCCTCGTAAGCCTGTCGCGCTTCCTCGTAGCGGCCCGCGGCGTAGGCCGAGTTGCCGGCGAAGAAGGAGGATTGCGGCCCTTCTGCCGCCATCGCCGGCATGGCGAGGACCACAAGGAGCAATGCGAACAGTGACGTCTTCGCCTTACGCCGCTCGAGCGCGTCGATGATCTGCCGAGCTTTGCCGAGCAGTGCTTCGGCGTCGGCCGCATGGCTGCGCCCGGTGTAGCGAGCCTGCTCGAAGGCGTCGAAGAACGCCGCCACCTGCTCGAGCTCCGCACCCTGCACGCCGCGGCCGGCGACGCTGTTGGCATCGACCGCGCCGACCGGCAAGTCGAGCTTGGCAGCGAGGTACTCCCGCACCGTCCGCGACAGCACATCGTAGCATTGCTCCACCTGCCCGGCGCGCAGACTGGCCTCTGCCTCCGCCAGGCCAGCTCGAGCCACCTTCCCCGCACCGGCGTAGCGGGCGTAGCGCAGGTCGCCGGTCAGTCGCGTGCGCTGGCGGTCGTAGAGAGTCGCGCCCAACAACAGCAGCGCCGGCAACGGCAGCCATAGCCACACCCAGCCGCTGCCGTACCACGGCCGATCGCGGTGGATGAGCCGGCCGAGCCCGTCTTTGATCGAGACGATGTCGGTACCGAGGGTTTCTTCTTGCGGTGCCGGTTCCTGCCCGGGCGCGGTGACGATCTGCGGTGCGACGTTCTCGGCGCGGGCCCGCACGTTGAGAGGAATGGCAGCGCTGGTCAGGGTCCGGTACTCGCCTGCGCCCACATCGAAATAGCTGAAGCGCACCGGCGGCAGCACCTTCACCTCCGCCGATTCGGGAATGATCACCTGCTCGAAGAGCCGAACCCCCTGCGCTTCTCCCTGCGCCGGTTGCGGATCGTAGACCCGGAAACCCGAGCGTTCGCTGAGCCGCGGTGGCTGCGCATCGGTGAGATTGCCCTCGCCGCGCAGCATCATCTTCAGCGTGATCGGATCGCCGGCGAGAACATCGGTCGGCGCCGCCGTCACCTCGAGAGTGAAGCGGCCTACCGCGCCGGCGAAGTCCGCCGGCCGGCCTGCCTGCGGTAAGGCCTTCACCTCCAGCGGCACTTGGTTCGACTGCAGATCGACGGGCCGCTTCTGCGACATGAAGAAGCCGCTACCCTGAGTGACGACGTTCAAGCGCAGAGCGGCCGGGCCGAGGCTGCGCGGCCCTGCTTGCAGAGGCACGACGAACGTCTTGAAACGCAGCACCTCGTACGTCAGTCCGTCGAGCTGATCGGTGCCCCGATCCGGTTGTCCGAACGGTTCGATCGACAGCCCCGGCGCGCTCAAGGTCGGGAAGGCGATATCCGATACGCGGGTGCCGCGGACGTAGAGCGTCACCTCGATCGGCAGACGCTCGTGGACGTAGACCGACTCGCGCGCCGTAGACAGCATCAGCCGCATGGCGTCGCCGCGTGCGCCACCGGCTCCGGCACCACCCTCGGGAGCGGCGCTCACCGCTACCTGAACGGCGTTGGTGCGGTAGGTGGTGCCGGCATGCTCGACGCTGAACGGCCCGAGCTGAAACACGCCCTCGCGCTCTGCCGTCAAGGCATAGCGGTGGGTGATGCTCGAGCTCACCTGACCGTTGACGATCGACATCTGGGTCGACGGACCGATGTAGCGGGCCTCGAAGCCGTCGAGGTTCTGCAGTGCCGGCGCTTGGACGCCTTGGGCATTTTGAATCTCGATGGCGAGCGCGACCGTCTGACCGACATGGGCGCGGCTCGGGTTGACGCTGGCGCGGACGCTCACCTCGGCCTGCAGCGGCGACGCCGGCAGCACCAACAAGAGCAACAGCAGGAGGATCACCACCGTCTCACCAGTCCTGCGCCGGCTCGACCACGCGCGCACCTTCCGTGCGGCGGATCAGCTCGTTCGGTTGCAGCTCTTCGTCGGCCGCCATGTCGATCAGGGCCGCGGCATCGCGCTGCTCCTGTGATTTCTCAGCGGATCCCTCGCCCGCCGCCGCTTGCGCTTCGCTGGCGGGTTGCTGCTCCGCCTCGCCGGCTTGCTCCTGGCCCGATGGCTCCTCCTCGGCCGGCTCCTCCGGCTCGCCCTGCGCCTGCTGCGGCTGTTCTTCCTGTTGCTGCTGCTCGGGCTCGCCGGCCTGCTCTTGTTGCTGTTGCTGGTCCTGCGGCTCGCCCTGCTGGTCTTGCTGTTGTTGTTCCTGCTGCTCTTGTTGTTCTTGCTGTTGCTGTTCTTGCTGTTGCTCTTGTTGCTG
Organism: Terriglobales bacterium; assembly: GCA_035627175.1. Lineage (GTDB taxonomy): Bacteria > Desulfobacterota > Binatia > HRBIN30 > HRBIN30 > DASPMH01. The sequence continues at coordinate 2,648 of DASPMH010000330.1, forward strand.
TTGTTGATCCTGCTCTTGCTGCTGCTTCTGCTCCTCGAGGCGGCGGCGCAGCTCTTCGGCCTTCTTCAGGACCAGCTCGTAGTTGTACTTCGCGTCGGTGGCGTTGGCGTCGGATCCGAGAGCCCGACGGTAGGCAATCAGGGCTTCGGCGTAGGACTTGAGCGCCTCCTGCGGCTTGTCGGCTTCGGCCGCCAGCGCCATCTGGAAGTGCGAGTTACCGATGTTGTAGGCGACCGCCGCCTCGCGTTGGGGATCGCCGGCAGTCGCGACCCGCGAAAAAGAGGCGATCGCATCGGCGTAGTTGCCGGCTTTGTAGTGGGCGGTGCCCATGTTGAAGTTGATCAGCGGCGAATCGGGCTCGTCGATCAGCGCCTCGCCGTACTTCGACTTGGCATCATCGTACTTGCCCTCATCGAAGAGGCGATTGCCCTCGCGAACGGGATTGCCGGCGAACGGCAGCAAGCCGAGCTGCGTCATCGCCGCGAGCGCCAGCCCGAGCGACGCGAGCCGCCACTTATCCGTTGGCCGTCTCATCGCGCTTTGCCCCGGCCGAACAGCGGCTCGCACGCCAGCAGCAGCAAGGCGAGCGCGAGCGGCCACTGGAATTGCTCCTTGTACCGGCGTTCGATGGTGCTCTCGAGCTCGCGCTTCTCCATCGTCGCGATGTGATCGCGATAGAGTTGATCCAGCCCGAGTGTCGCGCCCTGGGCGTGCAGGTAGGCGCCCCCGGTGGTCGTCGCGATCTGCTGCAGCGGCTGATCGTTGAGGCGCGATTTGACCACCTGGCCTTTGCGATCTTTGAGGAAACCGGTGGTGCCGTCCTCGTTCAGCCGAATCAACTCGCCTTCGCGGGTGCCGATGCCGACGGTGTAGATCTTGATGCCCCGCTCCGCCGCCTGCTGGGTGACTTCTTCGATGTCGCCCTGGTGGTCCTCGCCGTCGGTAATCAACACCATTGCCGCATGCTTGCCCTGCCTGCCATCGAAGGCGCCCAAGCCGACGCGGATCGCCTCGGCGACCGCAGTTCCTGGCTTGGGGATGATGCCGACGTCGGTGGCGCGCACGGTCTCGAGAAAGGCGGCGTAGTCGAGTGTCAGCGGGCACTGGACGAAGGCGGTGCCGGCAAAGGCGATCAGGCCGACGCGATCGCCACGCAGCTGCCTGATCAGATCCTCGATGGCGAGCTTCGAGCGCTCCAGGCGGTTCGGTTTGACGTCGTCGGCGAGCATGCTGCGCGAGGTGTCGATGGCGATGATCAGATCGATGCCCTCGCGCTTGACCTCCTGCCACTGAAAACCCCACTTCGGCCCGGCGAGGCTGATCGCGATCGCGCCGAGCGCGATCGACACCAGTGCCGCTCGCAGCCACCAGCTGCGCTCTTCGCGATCCGGTGCGATCACCGCCAACAGCCGCGCTTCGGCGAAACGCTGCAGCGCCTCACGCCGCCGCCGCAGCGCCCAGGCAAAGAAGGCGGCGGCGAGCGGCACCAGCGCCAGCAGGGCCAAGAAGTAAGGGGCGCGCCAGGTCACGGCAGCCTCCGCAGCAGCGTGTGGCCGAGGCCGAGCTCGGTCAGCAGGAGCAACAGTGCCGGCAGCACCAGCCAGGGATAGAGCTCGATGTACTCGAGATACTCCGGTGCCTTGAACTCCGTCCGTTCGAGCAGGTCGATCTCCTTGTAGATCCCTTCCAAGCTTTCCAGATCGGTCGCTCGGAAGTAGCGGCCGCCGGTGGTGTCGGCGATCTGTTGCAGGGTCTTCTCGTCGATATCGACCTGCACCGGCTGGTAGACCTTGTTGCCGAAGAAGTCGCGCGCCGGATAGGGCGCGAGGCCACGTGTCCCCGCCCCGATGGTGTAGACCTTGATGCCGAGCACTTTGACGGCATCGGCTGCCGTCAGCGGCGCGACCTTGCCGGCGTTGCTCTGCCCGTCGGTCAAAAGGATGATCACCTTGCTCTTGGCATTCGACAGCTCGAGGCGCCGTGCGGCGGTCGCCAGGGCCGAACCGATCGCAGTGCCGTCCTCGATCAGACCGATCTCCGCAGTCGCAAGATTCTTGCGCACCCAGCCGTGATCGAGAGTCAGGGGGCACTGGGTGTAAGGACGCGCCGCGAACAGCACCAGACCGATGCGATCGCCGGCGCGCCGCTCGACGAACTTGTCGACCACCGACTTGACCGCGACCAGCCGATTGACGCGCTGCCCGTCGATCTCGAAATCCTCGGCCAGCATGCTGCTCGAGATGTCGACGGCGAGCATGATGTCGATGCCGTAGCCGGTGTACTCGGTTTCACCCTTGCCGAGCTGCGGCCGCGCCAGCGCGACGATCACCAGCGCCAGCGCCGCGAGACGCAGCGCCGGCAGCAGCCACAGCAGCGGCCGACGCGAGCCGCCGGGAACGCGGTGGAGCACGCCGAGATGAGGGAAGCGCACCGCCGTCGAA
>DASPMH010000331.1:0-2227 GCA_035627175.1 Terriglobales bacterium
TCGAGTCGAAGTAGAGACAAGAAGATCGAACTAGATCCAGGAAGGAGATGGTTCGAACATGGAGCCACAACCTGGTGAAGGATTCCGGCTGCGACTCGCGCTGTTCACCAGATTCGCGCTCTTTCCGTCAGCCGTTCACACTCGTCGGACTCCGACGGAAGCGGTGGCCGTTGCACCACGTAGAGGGCATCCCGGAACAACCAAAGCTGATCCGCTCCTCTGATCGGGCTCCCTTCTATCCGAAAGCCCAGCTCAGCAAATGAAAGCGGGGCGGTGGCCGAGCGCGCGTATTCCTCCCACGTCACAATGACTTCCAGATTCAGGTACGTCCATTGCGCGGTCGGCTCGTTTCCCAGAAACACCGGTACCGACCATCCTGGGCCGGAGGCCTTTGCCCCACGGGCGATGTTGACCAGCACCCCGATTACGTCATCGATGCTGAATCCGAAATGTCCGGGGATGCGTCCATCTCGAACAACCTCGCCGTCCCTGAACTTCATTGCCCGTACCACCTCGATGGCCATCAGATGCACGTAGAACAAGGCGCCTTGAGGGGTAAAGGCTGCCTAGATGGGACCGACGTCGCCGGCGCGAACCTTCATTGCGGCGCCAATCAATCGTCGTTCCTGCGGATGGCCAGCGATTCGGTCGAGATTCTCGCCGATCTCGATGGCGAGATCCTGGGCTTGGGAGCGGATCCCGTTCACCATCGAACTCGGATCCCGGGGAATCGTGGTCTCACCTCCACGAATGGAACACCGGTAGCTCGCCCCCCATCAGCTGCTTAAACTCGATGCGGCACGTTGCCATTGCGGGATTCCATCGCGCTCCGACTCGAAATGGCGACGACTGCCCGGCGAGGATCGGATTGTACTCGATTAGCGCCGAATCGGACGTAATGAATCCTCCGCTCTTGTCTTCGAAGATCGCGACAGCTTCGACGTTGCGCAAGCTTTGTGACGATATGTTTTTGACCGCGCCCTCGACGATCGCGTAGCTGTATTCCTTCGACCACCCGAACGCCGTCACCTCGAGAACGGAGCCAGCTCTCGCGAGTCGCCTATACTGCTCCCGCTCCTCTGCCTCACGCTTCTTCTTCGCTTTCGCGATCTGCGAGCTTAGGGATCCCAGCGAAGCTTTCGCCTTACTCGCAACTTTCGTCTTGGGGTAATCACGCACGATTCCTTCCAAGACTTGCTTGGCCGAGTCCGATCCTACCGAGATCAATCGTTCCGCCTCATCGAGTTGGACGGCGGCGAGTTCCTCGTTCGCGGCAGCGATTTTCTTCCTTGCGGTAGGAGCCAAGCTGGAATTCGGCCACTTTCCGAGAAGCTGATCGAGAATCGCAACCACTTTGCCCCAAGCGCGCTCAGTCTCAGCAGCGATCGCCTTGTCGAGAAAGGCCTGATCGGTCTCGCTCAGCCGCACAATCTGCTCTTGGAGCTCCAAGATCTTCACGTTGGCGTTCTGCAAATCGTTAGCAAGCAGGTCGGCCCTCGCCCTACATTCGTCGGCCGCCTTGGATGCGTCGCTCACGCCTTGATTGCACCCTGCCGTCGACAACAGCGCGGCGATGAGAGCTATTGCTCCCGCGCTCTGCACTTTTGTACCCATGCCGCCTCCCCTACTGAGCCGCTGGTAGCGCGCCAGCCGCGAAGCGTCAATCGCAGCTTAAGCGCTACCGGGACGAGGCTGCTCGTCAGAGTGGCCCGATCATCCGCGCTTGCGCGATGATCAGCTCGCGATATCTGTTCGCGTAGTCCCAGCCTTTGCTGGCGGCAACGACCTCGATCGCCTTCGCCTGCTGCTCGTCGGCCTGGGTCCACTTGTTGGTCGCCGCGTCCGGCGGTGCGTTCGTCGTGTTCTTCTTCGTCGCCATTCTCACCTCAGCTCGGCCGGGCGCCCAACTTGGGGGCCGAACTCGAGCCATTCATGGCCGTATGCGGCGCACTTCCAGTGCTGAGCGCCTGGATACCCCGACGGATAATCACACGAGCCGCAAATGTGGTGGAGCTCGCCGCTGGCGCAGTTGGGACAAGCAACGCCGGTCTCGCGCGCCGGCCCGGCGTCGGATTCGGATTGCTCGCCCGATTGCAGATCGCGTGGCATCGGCGACACCTACGCCGGCAGCGAAGATAGGGCCACGGCCGCCGAGGTCCGACGAGCCGCGGCGGTCCCTTCCGTCTCAAAGACGGGGGAGAGCCGCGGGCCGTCGGGCGCCATCGCG
>DASPMH010000332.1:0-6243 GCA_035627175.1 Terriglobales bacterium
ACCGGCCGCCCGCGCCGCTGCGGCTGGTTCGACGCGGTGGTGGTGCGCCACGCAGTGCGGCTCAACCCGGTAACGGCGATCGCCCTGACCAAGCTCGATGTCTTGACCGGCATGGATCCGATCCGGGTCTGCGTCGCCTACGAGCATCGCGGCCGGCGGCTCGAACATTTCCCGGCGAGCCTGAGCGTGCTCAACCAGCTCGAGCCGATCTACGAGGAGCATCCCGGCTGGCGCGAATCCTTGCGCGGTGCGCGCTCACTCGGCGACCTGCCAGAAAATGCCCGCAAGTACGTCGCCCGCCTCGAGCAACTGTGCGGCACGCCGATGATGCTGGTCTCGGTAGGCGCGGGCCGCGACGAGACGATCCTGCTCAACAACCCCTTCGCCTGATCTTCTGGAGCCGCGCGGGGGGCTCCCGCCCCTTTGGGAAAGGGGGCGCGCACGTGTGTAGCTGCGCTCGGTAGAGCGCGGCAGGTACGCTGCGCGCGCTGCGGTGGAAACCTCGCAGAAATCCCCAGCGCCTGCGGCGCTGAGGCTTTCGCCGGCGAAAGCCTCAGCCCTTTGGGAAAGGGCAGATCATGCCCTTTGGGAAAGGGCGCAGGTCAAGGGGAAGTACCTGGGTCGACAGCTGGGCGGTCGCGGGCTAAGCGGTTCGAATGAATGCTCGCTTCCGCTTGCTGGTGCTGCTGCTGGCGCTCGCCGCTCTCGGCGCCTGTGGCCGAATCCACAGCCGGGTGGTGGTGGCGCCCGAAAAGCTCGGCGTGATCGAGCAGGTCGCGCTGTTGCCTGCCGAGGTGAGCTCGCGGGAACAAACCAACGAGGCGCTGGCCCTCAACGCGGAATGGCAGACGCTGGCGCAGCAGGAGCTCGAGGCTGCGATCGGCAGCCGCGGCATCAAGATCGCCCGCCGCGATGCCAAGAACCGTGTCGTGGCGCGCATCGAGGTGATCTACGGCAATCGCGCCCTGCGCTACTTCGTCGGCTTCGGCGCCGGCAGCGGTCACCTCGCCGTCACCGTCGAGCTGCGTGATGCCAGGGGCAAGGTTCGCTACGCCACCAGTGCCGAGGCGGACCTCGCCGGCGGGCTGTGGGGCGGCGACATGTCAGAAGTGGTGCGCACCACGGTGCGGGCCGCGGCAGAAGATTTCGCCACACGTCTCTGAGCAGCCGCCGTTCTTATGCAAATATTGCGCAGCCATCATCGATGCTAATTCTTTTTTAACCCGAATTACGGTCAGGTCGTATTTGATCTGAGCCGATCGTTCGCTATGAGACGCCGCCTATGGCGCAGGTATTCCAGCGCAGCACCAACACCCTCGCGCGGCTCAGCATCTTCGGCGGATTGTTCGCGATCGCCGCGCTGACCTACGGCGTGGCGCTGATCAACCGCTCCTCGTACGTGACGCAAGCGCGCGTCTCACGCGAGCAGCCGGTGATGTTCAGTCACAAGCACCACGCCGGCGAGCTCGGCATCGATTGCCGCTACTGTCACACCAGTGTCGAGCAGAGCTCGTTCGCGGGCATCCCGCCGACGCAGACTTGCATGAACTGCCACGCGCAGATCTGGGCCGACAGTCCGACCCTCGAGCCGGTACGGGCGAGCTTCCGCACCGGTGAGTCGATCCCGTGGGTGCGCGTGCACGATCTCCCCGACTACGTCTATTTCGATCACAGCATCCACGTCACCAAGGGCATCGGCTGCAGCAGCTGTCACGGCGAAGTCGATCGAATGAACTTCACCTGGCAGGAAGCTTCGCTGCAGATGGAATGGTGCCTGTCGTGCCACCGCGCGCCGCAGGACCACATCCGCCCCAAATCGGAAATCTTCAACATGCGCTGGCAGCCGCCGGCGGACCAGTCGCAAGTCGGCGTCGAGTTGCTCAAAGCCAATGGCGTCGTATCGCAGCAACTGACCAATTGTTCGGTCTGTCATCGCTAGTCGGGAGCTCATGGACGATATTGTGCAACCTTTGCGCGACCAGCAGAGTCGCGGCGGCACGCGGCACTTCTGGCGCAGCGTCGAGCAGTTGAGCGACGACCGCGAGTTCCGCAAGTTCCTCGAAGCCGAGTTCCCCGCGGCGGTGACGACGGTCTTCGACCAGGTCGGACGCCGGCAATTCCTGCAGCTGATGGGCGCCTCGCTCGCGCTGGCAGGAATCAGCGCCTGCACCCATCAGCCGGAGGAGCGCATCGTGCCGCAGGTGCGCGCGCCCGAGAACATCATCCCCGGCAAGCCGCTGTACTTCGCCACCGCCATGGCGATGGGCAGCGACGCGATCGGCCTCCTGGTCGAAAGTCACATGGGACGGCCGACCAAGATCGAAGGCAATCCCGACCATCCCGGCAGCCTCGGCGCCGCCGACGTCTTCGCCCAGTCTGCCGTCCTCACCCTCTACGATCCCGATCGCTCCGGCGTCGTCCGCAGTGCCGGCGAGATCCGGCCGTGGTCGGCTTTCGCCAGCCATGCGGCGCAGATCGTCGCGGCGCAGCAGCAACGCGGCGGGGCCGGTTTGCGGCTGCTGACCGGCACCGTCGTCTCGCCGACCCTCGCCGCCCAGATCCGCGCACTGCTGGAGAAGCTGCCGCAGGCGAAGTGGTACCAGTGGGAGCCGGTCAACGACGACAACGTCCTCGCCGGAGCCCGTCTCGCCTTCGGACAGCCGGCGTTGCCGAGCTATCGACTCGAGCAAGCCAAGGTGATCGTCGCCCTCGATGCCGACTTCCTCACCTTCGGCCCGCAGCGCCTGCGCTTGGCGCGCGAGCTCGCGGCGCGGCGCCGTCAAAACGATCCCGGCCAGTTCAACCGTCTCTATGTCGCCGAGCCGTCGCCGACGATCACCGGCGCCAAGGCCGACAATCGCCTAGCGGTCAGCGCTGCCGAGATCGCGCGAGTGGCCGTTGCTCTGGCGCAGCGTCTCGGTGCCGGCGGTGGCGGGACGCAGCCCGGTGACGCAGCGGAGACCGCCTGGGTCGATGCCGTCGCTGCCGATCTGCAGGCCAACCGCGGTGCGAGCCTGGTGATGGCCGGGCCGACCCAGCCGGCGGAAGTGCACGCCCTGGTCAACGCGATCAACGACCGCCTCGGCAACAGCGGCAAGACCGTGCAATACGGACGCGGCGCCGCCGAAGAGCCGGCGATGCAGCTCGACGGTCTGCGCGAGCTGGTGCGCGATATGGCGGCCGGGCAGGTCGAAGCGCTCTACGTCCTCGGCACCAACCCGATGCTGACCGCTCCCGCGGATCTCGACTTCGCCGGTGCTTTCGCCAAGGTTCCGCTGCGCGTGCATGCCGGCCTGTACCAGGACGAGACCGCGCATCAGTCGCACTGGCACATTCCGGAAGCGCATTTCCTCGAGAGCTGGAGCGACGTTCGTGCTGCCGACGGCACCGTCTCGATCGTCCAGCCGCTGATCCTGCCGCTCTACGAGGGCAAATCGCTGCACGAGATCGTCGCCGCTCTGCACGGCGAAGGGACCGCCAACAGCCACGACATCGTGCGAGCCCACTGGCGGGCGACCCGCGGCGGCGGCGCCGACGAGGCGGCGTTCGATACTCAGTGGCGGCGCTGGCTGCACGATGGGGTCATCGGCGGCACTGCCTTCGAGCCGCTGACGCTGCAGGGCGCAGACATCAATGCGCTGCCGCCGGCGGTTGCCGCGGCCGGCGAAGGCGACAGCTTCGAGCTGGTGTTTCGTCCCGATCCGCACGTCTACGATGGCCGCTTTGCCAACAATGGCTGGTTGCAGGAGCTTCCCAAGCCGGTCAGCAAGCTGACCTGGGACAACGCCCTGTTGATCGCGCCGGAAGCGGCCAAGCAATTGGGCGTCGGCAACGGCGACGTCGTCGAGATTCAACACGGCGAGCGCAAACTCAACGCTGCGGTGTGGATCCAGCCCGGGCAGGCGCGGCGTTCGCTGACCCTGCATCTCGGGTACGGCCGCAGCCGCGGCGGTACGCTCGCCATCGGCCGCGGTTTCAACGCCTACGCGCTGCGCACCAGCGACGGTATGGGCCACCTCGGCGCGGTGCGCTTGCGGCCGACCGGCGACGAGTACCTGCTGGTGTCGTCGCAAGATCACGGCTCGATGGAAGGCCGCGATCTGCTGCGGGTGCAAACCGTCGGCGCCCACGAGCCGCATCATGACGGCGGCGCCCACGGCGGTCACGACGATCGCCCGCCCTCGCTCTACCCCGACTACAAGTACGAGGGGAATCAGTGGGGCATGGCGATCGACCTGAGCAGCTGCATCGGTTGCAACGCGTGCACCATCGCCTGCCAGGCTGAGAACAACATTCCGGTGGTCGGCAAGGAAGAGGTAGGCAACGGTCGCGAGATGCACTGGATTCGCGTCGACCGCTACTTCGAGGGCGAGGCGGAAGATCCCGGCATCCACTTCCAGCCGGTGCCGTGCATGCACTGCGAGAATGCGCCGTGCGAAATCGTCTGCCCGGCCAACGCGACGATGCACAGCAACGAAGGTCTCAACGAGATGATCTACAATCGTTGCGTCGGCACGCGCTATTGCGCCAACAACTGCCCGTACAAAGTCCGCCGCTTCAACTTCTTCCTCTACAACGACTGGGACAGCGAGAGCCTCAAGCTGCAGCGCAACCCCGATGTCACCGTGCGCAGCCGCGGCGTCATGGAAAAGTGCACCTACTGCGTGCAGCGCATCAATGTGGTCCGCATCGAGGCCAAGAAGGCCGGTCGCGCCATCGCCGACGGTGAGATCGTGCCGGCCTGCCAGCAGACCTGCCCGACCGAGGCGATCGTCTTCGGCAACGTCCACGATCCCGCAAGCCGCGTCTCGAAGCTCAAGAAGGAGCAGCGCAACTACGGCATGCTGACCGAGCTCAACACCCGTCCGCGGACGACCTATCTCGCCGATCTGCGCAACCCGAACCCCGCTCTCGCCGGCGGCGACAAGAATCACAAAGCGTAGTCATGCAGACGACCCCGACTGAGCGCCCGCCTCTGATAGCCCCTGGGCACACGCTCGCCAGCATCACCGACAAGATCAGCTCCGTCGTCCTCTCGCAGCAGGCGCCGGGCTGGTACATCGGCTTCGGCATCAGCTTTCTGCTGTTGTCGCTGTTGCTGATGTCGCTGAGCTATCTGCTGGTCGCCGGTATCGGCATCTGGGGCGTCAACAATCCGGTCGGTTGGGGCTTTGCGATCATCAATCTGGTGTGGTGGATCGGTATCGGTCACGCCGGCACGCTGATCTCGGCGATTCTGCTGCTGCTGCGACAAGAGTGGCGCACCTCGATCAACCGCTTCGCCGAGGCGATGACGCTGTTCGCTCTCGCCTGCGCCGGCCTGTTCCCGATCTTCCACCTCGGCCGGCCGTGGCTGGCGTACTGGCTGTTCCCCTACCCGAACACCATGGGCGTGTGGCCGAACTTCCGCAGCCCGCTGGTGTGGGACGTCTTCGCCATCTCGACCTACACCCTGGTGTCGCTGCTGTTCTGGTACATCGGCCTGATTCCCGACTTGGCCACTTTGCGCGACCGGTCGAAGAACCGCTTCGGCCGTTGGATCTACGGCTTGTTCGCCATGGGCTGGCGCGGCTCGGCTCGCCACTGGGCTCGTTACGAGACCGCCTACTTGCTGCTCGCCGGCCTGTCGACGCCGCTGGTGGTCTCGGTGCACACCATCGTCAGCTTCGACTTCGCCATCGGCATCGTCCCCGGGTGGCATGCCACGGTCTTTCCGCCGTACTTCGTCGCCGGCGCGATCTACGCCGGTTTCGCGATGGTGCTGACCATCTCGATTCCGCTGCGCAAGGCCTACCGCCTCGAGGACTTCATCACCCTGCGCCACCTCGACTACATGGCGCGGGTGGTGCTCGCGACCGGCTTGTTCGTCGCCTACGGCTACATGATGGAAACCTTCATGGCCTGGTACAGCGCCAACGAATACGAAGAGTACATGATGGAGAACCGCTTCAGCGGTCCGTACTCCTGGCTCTACTGGTCGTTGATCTTCTTCAACGTCGCCGTCACCCAGACGCTTTGGTTCGAGCGCGTCCGCAGCAACACCATGGCGCTGTTCGCGGTAGCGATCTCGGTCAGCATCGGCATGTGGCTCGAGCGTTTCGTCATCGTCGTCGTCAGCCTGAGCCGCGACTTCATGCCGTCGGCGTGGGACATGTACTACCCGACGTTCTTTGACTACAGCACCTACATCGGCAGCATCGGCTTGTTCGCGACGCTGCTGTTCCTGTTCATCCGCTTCCTGCC
>DASPMH010000333.1:0-3441 GCA_035627175.1 Terriglobales bacterium
CGTCTCGAAGCCCAAGGTCGGCTCAGCCCGAACGGGTTCCTTGGTCATTTCGCCAGTGCGCCGGGCCGTTTGCTAGCGTTACCTCGCTAGGTCTTTGCCTATGACCTGGGCTTTTTTGGCCATCGTGTGGGCGCGCTGCCAGTCGCCGGCGTTGGCTGCGGCGCGGGCTTGTTGCACCAAGCCGCGGACGATGGCGATGCGATCGCGGCCGGGGCCGCTGTCATCTGGCTCGACCTGGCGCAGCAGGCTCTCCGCCGAAGCGAGCGCAGCCCGTGCTTCCGACTCGAGGCGGACGCTCTGTTGCGCGCCGAGCTCCGGTTGCAGACGCGCTGCCGGGGGAGGTGTCGGCGTCGCTGTTGCCGATCCGCCTGGGCTGGTCTCGACGGCCGTCGGCGTGGCCGTCTTCGCGGGCCGGCGCGCGGCCGGGCGTCTTTTCTGCGAAGCCTTGTGGACTCTGGTCGGAGGTGGCGCTGGATCTTCTTGCCACGGTGCACGCCAGCGCGATGTCGAGCAGCCGCCGGCGAGCAGGGCAGCCGCGATCAGCACCGCAAGCCAGTGCGCTTTCATCCTCACACCGCCTCGGCCGCGAGCGAACGGCGCTCGACGCTGGTCCCGACCAGCGGCAGCCGCAGGGTGACGGCTGTCCCTTGTCCCGGCTCCGATTCGATCGACACGCTGCCGTCCTGGTCGAGCATCAATCGCTGCACCATCGCCAGACCGATACCGGTGCCGCCCTGCTTGGTGGTGTAGTAGAGCTGAAAGACGTGGCGCAGCGTCTCGGGACGCATGCCGGCGCCGGTATCGGTGACAGTGATGATGCCGTGCTCGCCGTCGGCCTCGACGTTGAGACGAATCGAGCCTCCGGCGGGCGTGCCGTCGAAGGCATTGACGACGAGATTGGAGAGCACCTGCCACAGCGCCCCTTCGTCGGCGCGAGCGACAGTTTCGCTGGCGGCAGGATCGACGACGAAGACGATGCCGCGCCGTTCGGCTTCCGGAAAGAAGAAGTCGGCGACGCGCTCGAGCAAAGCGTTGAGATCGACGGCGGTCAGGCTGAGCTGTTTCGGCCGCAGGTAGTCGAGCGAGCCACGAACGACGCGGTCGAGGTTGATCATCGCTTGGTTGAGGCGCTCGAGGCTGTGCTCGATCTCTTCGGGAACGTCGCCGTCGATCGCATCGCCGATCTGGGAACGCAGCAGATCGATCTGCAAGGTCATGACGTTGAGCGGATTCTTGACCTCATGGACGACACCGGAGGCGACCTTGCCCATCGTCGACGCGCGGGTGGCATAGTCGACCAGCGATTGCAGCGAACGCAGCGAGCCGAGATCCTCGATCAGCACGACGTGGCCGTTCGCACCCTTGTCGCCGGGGATCTCGAACACCGACACACTGCACTCGCGGAAGCGCTCCGCTGCCGGCATCTCGCAGCGGACGTTCTCGATGCTCTTGTGTTCCGACTGCACCTGGCGCAGCAGCGCGCTGATCGGATGCGCTTCGGGCAGCACTTCGGTCAGCTCGAGGCCGATGGCGTCGCCGATCGGCACCCCGATCAAGGCGGAGCAGGAACGGTTGCAGAACAGGATGCGATCGTTCTCGTCGAGCAGCAGGGTGGCGAAATTGAGCCGATCGATCACCTGCTCGAGCGTCTCCTTCTGCGCCAGCAGACCGGCCTTGCTGGCATGCATCTCCTGACCGAGCTGCTGCAACTGTCGCGAGAGATCGTTGAACTCCTCGTGCACACCACTGTCGACGGCGAGATCGACCTCGCCGCGGCGCAGCCGGTCGATCTGCTGGCCGAGGCGGCGCACCGGGCCGCGGATCAGATGACTGACACCGAAGGCGAACAACCACGACAGCACCAAGGCGCCGATCGCCAGTTGCAAGTTGCCGTGCAGTGCCTCGACGACGTGCTGCCGCACCAGACTGGTGTCGGTGCCGAGATGGATGGTCGCAAAGGGCACGCCGTCGGCCTCGAGGGGCACCACCACCTCGTACAAACTGCCGGGTTGGTAGAGGGTCCACAGCCGCTCGAGCGGGCTGGCTCGCACCAGATCCTCGAGGTACGGGCGGCGCTGGCTGATCGGATCGTTCGGCGCCAATGCCGACTGCGCCAGCACCTCACCGTTGTCGCGTACGATCATGGCGTAGACGACCTGTGCCGAGTGGGCGGTGTGGGCCTCCATCAAAGCTTCGATGGTCGGATGGTCGCGCAGGACATCGGCGGGGTCGCCGCTCGCCTGGGTATCGCGCATGACATGGCGCGCCATCTCGACGATCTCCAGAGCGAGAGTCTCGGTCTGCCGCGAGGCATCTTCGACGGTCACCCGCGACAGCCGTACCAGATGAATGGCCGAGGTCGTCAATACCACCACGGCGGTGAGCACCGACAAGGCGAGAACATCGATGGTGCGAATCCCAGCTCGCATCCGCATTCGGGGCGGCCTCCTGTCCGCCTGAGATTGTTCTTCGAGTCTGCCCAAGAGCGAGCCTTTTGTCAGGAGCCAAACTTGATCAGGCCCGCGATGCGCGGACCTGCCGATTGGTGCTGACCAGCACCAGCGCGAGAGTCATCAGCACCGCATTGAGAACGGCTGGGGCGATCGGCGTCAGGGTGTAGAGAGTGGTGCCCAACATCGGGCCGAACACATTCCCTAGCACACCAATCGCGTTGGTCAGCCCCGCCACCGAGCCTTGATCCTCTGCCGGGACCGCGAGCGACGCCCCCGCTGCCGCTCCCGGCCGCAGCAGGCCGAAGCCGAGCCCGAGCAACATCAGCGCGACCACATAGACGGTAAATCCGGCGCGCGTCGCGAGCCCGACCGAGCCGGCGAAGCACAGTAGGATGCCACTGTGGATCATCGCCCGGGGCGAGGGCTTGTAGCGCTGGACGATGCCGAGCTGGGCGAGCAACCCGGCGACGGCGAGGACGACGAAGGCGGCGCTGGCGTACTGGACCGTGGCATGGGAGTCGAGTCCGAGGGTGTCCTGCAGGAAGAAGGCGAGGGTGATGGTGGTGGTCGCATTGACTGCCTGGAGCGCGGTCGCCACCAGCAGAAACGGCAGGATGCGGCGGTCGCGAAAGCTCAAGGTCGCGGCCTGGGCGCGCTGCTGGCCGCTCGGCGGCTCGTGCTCGGGCAGGAAGAACCAGATCGAAATGGCGCTGGCGACGGCGAGTGCGGCGGCAAGATAGATCGGCGCGAGCATGCCGACCAGGGCGACGCCGCCACCGATCGCCGGACCGACCATCTGGCCGACGCCGATGGCGGCGCTGACCAGCGCCACCCCGGCGGTGCGCTCGGCGCGGCTGGTGCGGTCGGCGATATAGGCCTGCGATGCCGGACCGGTGCCCGAGCCGAAGAGCGCAAAGACGCAGCGGGAAGCTACCATCAGCGGATAGACCACGGTCACCGGTAGCAGCTGCCACAGCCCGATCTGGAT
>DASPMH010000334.1:0-5756 GCA_035627175.1 Terriglobales bacterium
ATCCGCGACAGCTCCGCTGCCACTGCCGGTCTGGTGATCAACACCTGCTGCGAGCGGCCGAGCATCTCGCTGACGTCGACCGAGCTCAGCAGCGGGAACAACACCAGCAGCATGCCCGTGCCGGCGATCGCCGACTCGGCGACGATGCGGCGCAAAGAATCGCCGCGGCCGATCCATCCGACCACCAGGAACAATGGCACCAGCAGCATCAGCGCGCGCACGGGGAAGTATCCCTGCAGCGCAAAGCCGAGGGCGATGCCGGCGAGCGCCATGCAGCGCAGGCTGCGGTGCTGCCGGGCCCGCACCAGCAGATAGAGCACCAGCGGCACGAACGTCGAGGTTTGGATGAACGGAAAGCCGGTGCGGCTGTTGTGCACGTGCCAGAAGCCGACCGCCATCAGGAACAAGGTCACCAGCGCGATCCGGTCGTTGAACAGTCGCCGCGCCAGCAGGAAAGTGAAGCACAGACCGATCATTCCGGTCAGCAGCGACGATAGCCGCAAGGCGTAGAACGGCTCGTCGGGCAGCAGCTGCATCACCAGCGCCGGCGGCAGGAAGGCGAAGCCGGGGATGGTGAACCAACCCAAGCTCGAGAAGACGTTGGGATAGTTGCCGGCACTGATGTGCATCGCCTCATGGCCGGGGAGGATCTCATCGGCGGCGATGTTCGGCGGAATCTCGCTCAAGCTCGGCAGGCGCAAGGCCAACCCGAGCAGCAGCAGCACGCCGAACCAAAGCCGCGTCGCCGGCGCCAGTGCCGCAGGCCGCGGCCGCGCCCCAGCGAAGCACATCGGCAAGGCGGCGAGAGCGAACAACCACAGCCAAAAAGACCAGGCGTAGCCGCTCGAGTCCCAACCCCACATCGCCGCCAGCCAGGCGAGCCCGCAGAGCGGCGGCAGGAGCAGGCGCGGATAGCGCCACCGGCGCACCGTAGCGGGACTGAGATCGGCGGGCGACATCACTGCCGGCCGCGGTCAGTCGATCATCGCCAGCGCCTGCCCCAACGCGGCCGCCAGCTGCTGCAGATCGGCATCATCGGCACGGCCGCGACCGTGGAGCACCAGGCCCTCCCCGCCTGCCCGCGGCACCAGATGCATGTGGTAGTGGAACACCGTCTGGCCTGCGGCAGCGCCGTTGAGCTGGGCGATCGCGAGGCCAGCCGGAGATAAGGTCTGCCGCAATGCCAGAGCGACGCGGCGGGAGACCGGCATCAGCACCGCGAGCGACTCCGCCGGCGCTGCGAAGATGTTCTCGCAATGCTGCTTCAGAATCACCAGAGTATGCCCGCGCGAGACCGGAAAGATATCGAGGAACACCAGCACCACGTCGTCCTCGTAGACGCGTGCCGCCGGCGCCCGGCCGGCGACGATGGCGCAAAAGATGCAGCCCTCGGCGGCCATCGCTCAGCCCGCTCCGTTCATCGCGCTGACCGCGATCGGCAGGATGATGAACAGCTGAATGCCATCGAAGACGCCGTGGCCAACGATGCAGGGCACCAGGTTGCGGCTGCGCTCGAAGGTCTTGCCGAGCACGAACGAGACGGTGAACACGCCGACGACGAGGAACGGCAGACCATAGCTGAAGTGGCCGAGAGCGAAGAGTACGTTGGTCGGCCAGAAGCCGAAGCGCGGCTGGAGGAAACCCCGGAAAAATCCCTCCTCGACGGTCATCGCCATCCCAATGATCAGCAGCTTGGCACCGGTGCTCAGCTCGACCAGCCAGGTGACGATCTCAGGCGCGCCCTCCGAGCTCGGCAGAGCGCCGGCGCTGCCGAGGATGCTGCCGAGAGTCACGTTCATCGTCACCGCCAGCAGCCAGCCCCAGACACCGGTCAACACGCCGTCGCGCAACCAAGGCCACTGCCACGAGCCGACGTGCAGGAACTCGGCAAGCGAAACCGAATCGCGCCGCAGTCGCCACCAAGCCATGAGAAACAAGATCAACACGTAGTGGCCGAAGAAGACCATCGGCAAGCTGAGCTCGCTCGGGTCGAGGCTATCCGCTTCGCCGTAGGCGACTACCGGGAGAAACACCGCGACCGACAGCACCAGCACCAGCAGCACCGTCGCCACCGCCGCGCGCAGCGGCGTACCGAACTCGGTCAGAACCGAGAGCCGGCCACTGTACGCAAATAGCGCCACCGCGGTCGCGGAGAGACCGAGCGTCAGCAACAACGACGTCATGCGGCGGCACGAAATCCGTTCCAGACCCGCAGGTCAAGTTGGCCTGAGCCGGTGCCAGGGCTCGGCGCCGAGCCGTGGCGCTTCAGCGGGCACGGGCGGCGCGCGCCGCGCGGCGTCGCAGATAGGCTTCGCGGACGATTCGGGTATCTTCGAGATACGGCTCGAGCTCGCTCAGCAACAAGGCCTGCGGTCCGTCACACAACGCCTGCTCGGGGTGCGGATGGAAGTCGACGAGCACCATGTTGGCGCCGGCGATCACCCCTTGCGCTGTGGCGTGCTCGATGTCGAGCAGCCCCTCGGCAGCGACGGTCTTCTTGCCGACCGAATGGGACGGATCGATGCACACCGGCAGCCGCGTCAGCCGCTGCACCACCGGCACATGGCCGAAGTCGATCAGATTGCGGTGCGGCTCGCCGAAATGGGTCTTCATACCGCGCAGGCAGAAGATGATGCGATGATTGCCGCTGGCGGCGAGGTACTCGCAAGCATTGAGCGACTCGTCGAGGGTGATGCCCATGCCGCGCTTGAACAGCACCGGCAGCTCGGTCTGCTGCCCTACCGCTTTGAGCAGCTCGAAATTCTGCGCGTTGCGGGTGCCGATCTGCAACATCACGCCGGTGGCATTGCCGGCTTCGCGCAGCGCCTGCCAGATCTCCTCGATCTGACTCTCATGGGTGACCTCCATCGCGACTACCCGCATGCCGTATTTGCCGGCGAGCTCGAACAGAAACGGCAGGCAGTCCTTGCCGTGTCCCTGGAAATCGTAGGGGCTGGTGCGCGGCTTGTACGCGCCGGCACGGGTGGTGGTGATGCCGACGGCCTGCAGCGCCCGGAACATCGCCTCGACGTTGTCCCGGCTGTCGACGGCACACAGGCCGGGGAAGACGTGGAATTCGTCCTGACTGAAGCGCACGCCGTTGTACTCGAAGCCGAATGCCTCCTGCTGGCCTTCGTGGCGGCCGATGGCGCGGTACTTCTCGCGAATGCGGACGACCTTTTCGACGGCTGGAAACTCTTCGATCGGCTCGGGCGAGATGTTGGCGGTCGAGCCGAGCACGTAGATCTCCGTCAGCACCCGCGTGGTGCCGCGGATCTCGCGGACCTGAGTACGAACGTCGGGATAACGTTCGACCATCTGCACCACCTGCCGGACTTCCGGGGAATCGGGCTGGGTGTCGGCCTTCATCACTATGATCATTATCAACCTCGCGGCCGCAGCTGCGGCATCATCCCTCGCTCGCGGCGGCGAGGTCGCGCAGGCCGCGCGGCAACGGGAACGTGACGTTCTCGTCGGCAATGTGCAGCTCGTCGACCTGGTCGCAGCCGAGCTCGTGCAGCCGGGCGATGGCGGCCTGCACCAGCTCCTCTGGCGTCGAGGCGCCGGCGGTCAGACCTACGGCGGAGGCAGCGTCGAGCCATCCTGGGACGATGTCGCCCGCGTTTTCGATCAGCTCGGCTCGGGCTCCACTGTTGCGGGCTACTTCCACCAGGCGATTGGCGTTGCTCGAGGCGAGCGAGCCGATCACCAGGACCAGTGGCGCGCCTCGCCCCGCCAGCTCTTTGACCGCCGCCTGCCGGTTTTGCGTCGCATAGCAGATGTCGTCCTTCTTCGGTGTCACCACCGCGGGAAAGCGCTCGCGGATGGCTGCGATGATGTCGCGGGTATCATCGACCGACAACGTCGTTTGGGTGACGACCGCGACTCGCTCCGGGTCGCGCACTAGGATCTGGCTGACATCGCCGACGGTCTCGATCAGCTGCATCAGCTCCGGCGCATGCCCGAGCGTCCCCTCGACCTCGACATGGCCACGGTGGCCGATCAGCAGAATGTCGTAACCCTCGCGGGCAAAACGCAACGCCTCGAGATGCACCTTGGTCACCAATGGGCAGGTCGCATCGATCACCCGCAGCTCGCGCTCTTTGGCGGCCGCACGTACCGCCGGGGCGACGCCGTGGGCACTGAAGATCAGCAAGCTGCCGCGGGGAACATCGCGGAGGTCATCGACGAAGATTGCGCCTTTGGCGCGGAGCTCGTCGCAGACGTGACGATTGTGGACGATCTCATGGCGGACGTAGACCGGCGGTCCATAGCGCTCGAGGATCAGATTGACGATTTCGATCGCGTAGGAGACCCCGGCGCAGAAGCCGCGGGGACTGGCGACCAGGATCGGACGAGAGCTGCTCATGCGCGGAACCTCGCACGTCGTCCCACCAGCGACAAGCGGTCCGATTGGTTCCCGCCGGGCCCAACGATCTCAGGGCCGGCTCAGGCGGCGGAGGATCATCATCTGGGTTGCCACTGCGACCAGAGTGCCGTGCTCGTCCCAGATCTGGCAGTTGGCGGTCGCGTACCCTGCCCGGGCGCGGACGGCGTGCACGTCGGTCAGCAGCCACTGCGAGGTGGTGTCCTCGAGGAAGTGGATGGTCAGATCGAGGCTGGGCGCATGGAAGGGCTGGCGGTCCGGACCGAGCTTCTGCACCAGCGCCGGCGGCATGGTGTCGGCAACCGGCGGAATCGCCAGCGGGTCGAGCCGGCCTTCGGCGAGGCTTTGCGGCGTCCGATAGCGGAACCAGCGCGCCATCCGCGCCGGACCAGCCGTCCAACCCTTGGTCCACCACGGTTCACCGAGAGCGAGGCGATGATCGAAGTTTTGAAAGAACGGCGGCTCGCCTTCCTCACCGATCAGCGGTGGCCGCTGGATCTGCCGCGCCGCCTCCGGACCGGGCACCTGGGGCGGGTCGACGTCGATGACGTCGACACCTTCGCGCTCGCGCCCGAAGGTTGCGCTGACCTCCAGGCCTGGCCCGGGGGTGATGGTCGATGACAACTGGGCTCGCAGCTGAGCCGCGGCGGTACCGCGACGCAACACTTCGACGCGAATCTCGAGCGGACCCGCCGGCACCGGCGAGAGGAAGTGGGTGTTGGCGGAAATCACACGAAAGCCGGGATAGGCGAGCTCTTGCTCCATGGCGCGCAGCGCGACCGTCATCAGCACCCCGCCCGAAGGGGTGCGAAAGCTCCAGGCGTCGCTCAGCTGAGCGGTGTACCAACCGGGCGCTACCGCCAGTTTGGTTACTTTGGTGTCGGCGGCGAGATCACCGACTGTCATGACTGGCTCACTGTGGGTCATCGAAGAGGAAGCGCGAAACCATCTCCGAGCTGGCGGCTACGGTCTGATCGATATTGGCTTCCGCGTCGCCGAGGATCAGCCGCGACGCGGTCCATTCGATCGAGCTGTAGATGACGAACGCCGCCGTTTCGATGTCGTTGAGGCGCAGCCGCTTCTCGGCTCGCAGGGTCCACAGCAAGCGCACCAGCGCGCCGCGGACCTGGCGTTCGACCGCCTCGACCGCGGCGCGGAAGGTCGGATCCTTGAAGTAGCGCTCCCACAAGATGCGCTGCATGCCGGGATTGATGCGGCGGGTGTGGAACAGCGCGCCGATCAGCGAGCGCACATGTTCGCGCGGATCGCCGTCGCGCCACGCCTCCGGGTCGAGCGCGAGCACGGTGTGGTCGGCAATCTGTTTGACCGTGCCTTCCATCAGCTCGAGGATGATCTCGCGCTTGTCGCG